>DAIOUP010000136.1:0-5866 GCA_036759465.1 Bacteroidales bacterium | reverse complement strand
GAGATATCCTTTTCCAACGACTGCTGCTGACGCTGGAGCTTAAACAATTCTTTTCTCATGCTGCGCAGGTTGCGCTGTTCAGCTTTAACCGTCTGGCTCTGCACACTCATGGCCTGCTGGTGGCCAAATCGCTCAACAAAAGCTTGTGCTGCCCCAAGCAGTTCAGGATTAGTTTCCGGTCCGAAGTGTTTTCCTTCGGCTTGAAACCATGCCGTCAGACGGACACCTTCGCGCGATTCATAAATGTTGGCAACAATATTAATCTGGCCGTTGGTAATGGATGGAATCAGGTAGTTTTGTGCAACGTATTCGTTGGTAAATAAATGATAGCTTGGTTTCGGTGCATCCTTTGCCGGCCTTTTCGACTCGCGCTGCAAATAGGTTTTCCAGGCTTTTTCAACAACCTTTTTATTGGTACCTTCGATGAGCAGCGAGTAGCCGCGGGCCTCTGTTCCGTCGGTTTGCTTACTTACCTCGGCCGAACGGGGTGTTTGCTGAGCATTCAAATGGAATGCGAGCGTCAAATAAATGAGGGAATAAATGAATCTGATTGTTGTCATTTTGGTTGTTTTAAACAAACAAATGTAACAACAACTGGTCCGGACGAGAGGATTATTTCGCTTTTTTTATCCCTAATTTTTCTGGGACAAGCAAAATAAGAATGCCTGCCAGTGTGAAAGGTATGCTTAGCCATTGCCCCATATTAAGGGTCATCGTACTCTCGAACGATACCTGAGGTTCTTTCAAAAATTCAACAAAAAAGCGCGTGCCGAAGATCAGGATCAAAAACCAACCGAAAAGAAAGCCAGGTCGTTTTTCGCCAATACCATTACGGAAGTAGCTGATCAAGAGAAAGATAAAGCTGCCAAGATAGATTAGCCCCTCGTATATTTGTGTGGGATGCCTTGGGTCGGCCCTTAGCTCGGGTTCGGCTGCACGGATAAACTGAAAGCCCCACGGCATAGAAGTTACATACCCAAATATCTCGGAATTGAACAGATTACCCATGCGAATGAAAAAGCCGGCCAATGCCACCACCACAACAATGCGATCGAGAATCCAGATAACTGGCTTTTTATGCTTTTTACTGAAAAAATACAAGGCTATTATGATGGCTATGGCGGCGCCGTGACTGGCCAGACCGCCTTCCCAAACCTTCAGGATTTCGATGGGGTTGGCCAAATAATAGGCTGGTTCGTAGAATAGGCAATGTCCCAAACGGGCACCTACCACCGTGGCAATCAGCATCCAGGTGCTCAGTTCGTCGAGCACCTCTTGTTTGATGCCTTCGCGTCGAAACATACGCTGGACAATAAAATAGCCCACCACAAACGAGGCGGCAAACAACATGCCGTACCAGCGAACCTCTCGTCCGCCCAACAATGGCAACCAATCAGGGAAGTGAAAAATGGCCGGACTAACGTCCCAAACGATATTCAGCAACATATGGCGCGTTTTTGCAAAAGTAGGAAGATTAGCAAGCAAAGCGCAGACGCTTTGTCAGGCTTTACAAAAACTATAATTTATTAGGTTGTTCCTTTTGGGAATGCGACTATAGCTTCTGAAACTCGAAAGTGGGATAGCCTTTTTCGCCCTGATTGTTGTAGAAACCGATAAAGCGCATCTTGTAATAGAACCCCCGGCTGTCGCGAACAAAATATACCTTCTCAGGCAGCGGTTCGTAATAAACATTTCCGCTCGACACGTCGCCATGCACCTTTTTCCAATCGAAACCAATCACATCGCTCTTTTTCAGGTAGTTGGCCGAAATCACCCGTTGAAAATCAATGCCGTCGAAATCCGGCTCGACAATTGCGGCGGCCACGGTTTGGTGGTAATTGAGCAACACACCCGTAACCAGATATGGATATTGTTCTCCGGTATTGGTGAACAACATTGTGGTATATTGGGTAAACAACAGGTCGTACGATTCTTTCGGTGGTTCGGGAAACACCTGCTGATGCTGAGCCAGAGAGTAATAGGCAAAATTTCGCCCCTGCTGCTTTTGAACCACTGCCTGACGCAGTCCGCTGCCATTGAGGTTGGCATAAGTGAAATAATAGCGGTTGCCCACCAGACTGTCAAAAGTTATTTTGACCCGGCCGATGGGATTGCCTTCTACATTGATGCCACGATCAAAAACGAAAACTTCGCGTGAATACGTGGTGTCGCCCGCATTGATACTGATCCAGTTGCGCAGAACAGTACTGTCGGGATTGCCGCTCGAGGGGTCGAATTGCATATTCAAACCCGCGGCGCTCGTTACCTGAGAAAGCTGAAATTTACCGGTTGGGGCGGCCATCGCAAAGTTGGCGGTGTTGGGCCTGATCAGCATACCGCCCGGATGCGACTCGAACATCAGGTCAAAGTCGCTACGCTCGTTGGTGGCAACAACACTTTGTGTATTAAGGCTATAATAAACCTGATACTTATAGTTCTGCGTCATGGTAATGGTAGCCGTGATCTTATCACCCCTGTCATGAGGCGTGATTCGTTCATCCTCTTTAAAACAGCTGGTCAGTAACAAAACAAAACCAGTTATCAGAACGATGTTTCTAATGATATTCAACATCTTAGAATTTGTCAAAGTTTACATTCATCCTCACGAAGTAAGTTCGACCCCAGCCAACGGGCGAGCTGCCGCCTCCGCCTCCACTGTGAATCCCACCTCCTCCGCTGTCGCCCAATACGGCGATATTGGTGTTGTTGAAAAGGTTTTTCGCTCCAATCTGAAGCTGAAGTTTACGCTCGAAAAACTCGCGTGAAACGTTCATGTCGAGGGTGTGATAGCCCTGCATGATGGTTCGAAAAATTGTACCGTCCTGTGCTACAAACACTTCCGTATAATCGCCGTTGTATTTGTAATGAGTTCCAAAACGCAATCCGGTTTTGCGCCAGGTATAGCCCGCCTGAGCGATTACATCGGTGCTGTAAATCATATCCACCCTTGGTTTATTGTTCTGCAACTGTTGCCTGCCGGTTTGTCCTACACCGAATTTTAGCTCCAGCCAGGGATAAATGCGGTTGTTGAATTGCAGCTGGTAACCTTGCGAGATCATGCGATCGAGGTTGACATAAGTGTAAAGCTGATCGGCGGTATTGAGTGCAGCAAGGGTGATACTGTTGGCTATGGCGTTACGAAACAGGCTCATTTCGAAGCCATAATCGTAAGAAGGCTTTTCATGGTGAAACCGTAGAGCAAGATTGTAGTTTTGCGAGCTTTCGGCTTTCAGATTCTCGTTTCCTCTGATGTTGTGATTAACATCAACAAACTCAAGGTAAAGCTCCTTGAGTGATGGCGCTCTGAAACCTTTGGCTGCCGAAGCCCTCAGGCTAAGGCTCTCGTGCAGGTCGTATTTCATATTGAGCGAATAAACCAAAGGTGCCTTGTAGCGTGTGTTGTAGCTGTAGCGTGCACCTGGCTGCAGCATCAGGCGGGCGGTTGGCTGGAGTTTTAAACTTAAAAAAGCTGCGTAGTCGCCAATTTGCTGGTATTTATCCAGAATGCGCCTACCGTAGCCTTGTTCCATGTTCAGGTCAATACCCAGCTGATAGTTGAAAGGGCTGCTTATATCGCTTTTGCTGAATTCGCTGCGCAGAAGCCATTGGTCGAAACGTGATGTGTCCTGGTCGTAGATGTTGTTGGTTAAAACCTTGTCAAGAGTGGTCAGGTCTTTGAACCAGGTGTTTTTCCGTCTGTCGTAATAGGCATATGAAGCCAATACGTTCAGATATCGGTTGCTAAGTACCTTCTGGCTCAGGTCGAAGCGGGTGGTGAGACGATTTGTGGTGAAATCGCTGTCGAATGCCGTTTCAAAATAGGGTTTGAGCAGATTGCCCTTGTCGCGCAGCAATTCATTGAAATACGAAACGTTGAGTCTGGCTCGTGTGCCTGAATAAGCATAAGCCGCCGAGAGGTCGGCATTGTATTGCCTTTTTGGCTTCCATCGCTTTGAACGAGTGGTGTCAACGGCATTGTAACCTTCAAAGAAATTGCGTGCACCGGCGGTGGATATGGTCCAGCGGTTGCGGCTGGCCGTGGCGCTGGCATTGAAATTGTAAACCCCTACGCTTTCATAATACCCCTCGGCCCGGCTGTTGATGCGCGCAATGGTCTGGTCTTTGGTCAGAATATTGATTACGCCGGCAAGGGCATTACTACCGTAGATGACCGACATCGGGCCTTCGATGATCTCGATTTGCTTCACATTGTAAAGATTCAGCTGGCTTAGATCGATGTTGCCATTCATTCGGCCGATAACAGGCACCCCATCAATAAGAAACTTGATGTGCTCGCCGCCAAGTCCCTGCAGGGTTATACGCGATCCGAGAGCCCCGTCAACCATGCCGCGGATATTTAGCTCGCCGATCATCAGCTCGTTCAGGTTGTTGGAGGCCCGCTGTTCTATGTGTCGGGTACCGATAACTTTGACGCGAAATATCGATTTGTCCACGGGTTGTGGCGAGTATTGCCCGGTAACTACCACCTCATCCATATTGAACACCTGTGGCTGCAGGTTTAGCTGCTTTTGCTGTCCCGGCTTCAGCGTATCGCAAACCACATTGTAGCCTAAGGCCGAAACCTGAACAATGCCTGCCGATCGTATCCCAAGCACGACTTTACCGTCGATATCGGCAAAGGCGGAGAGCGTTTGCTTGTTGTCAAACGATTTGAATAAAATATGTGCAAAGGCAACGGCTTCGCGCGAGCGTGTATCGCGCAGGCTCAGACGGGCATCCTGACCAGAAACAGTATTTCCGGTCAGGAGAACCCCTAAAAGCACAACAATTATATGCCTTCTAAGCTTCATTTAATTAGCGGTTAATCAGCAGTTTCTGACGGCTTACACCTTCGCTTCCCCTCAATTCCACCACATACATCCCGGGTTTAAATCCATTAATATCGATGGTGATGTTTGCAGTTGTGATCTCAGGTTTCGATTGGTAAACGATTTTTCCTGTAGCGTCAAATAATCTGATCATTCCGGCATTTCCCTGTTTCATACTTATGTTCAACCTGTCGGTGGCCGGGTTGGGGTAAACAACAAAAGTGCTTTCTGCATCCTTCTCCGGCTGACCCACCAAAGAGAGCACTTTCTTCGTGAGACCTGTTTTTCCTGTGCCGGTACCGCTGAAATAGTTGAAGGTCATCTTGTGAATGTTGCCTGAACGATCTTTTACAAAATATACAAGGGAATCAGTGATTTGCCATTGAAACAATGCCATATTAAAATTCTTCCAGTGGTGCCCGATGGTAGTTCTGTTTTCAGAAAAAGGTTTTGAAGTCCAGTTTTCGAAGCCGGGGGCTACCGGGTGATGTTTTGAAACCCCGACCCCAAGGTTGCTGGTAACCCCAACTACCATATAAGGCGAAGGTGCTCCGGTATTGTCGTAAACCGTGGCTATGTAGCGACTCCACTGCAAGTCCCAGCTGTTGATATCGGGCTCGCGGTCAACGATGGTGTTGTTTACCAGGGAGTAATAAACGAACATTCTTGTTGCCTGATAGGGAGTGGCGTCAACGGTAACGGAGGTTAAGCCCGATCCGTCGATATTTGCAAACTTAAAGAACCAGGTGTTCTGTATGGAGCGCTTGCGCTGAATCCACAGCTTCTTGAGGGTGCCATTGGTAAGCTTTATAATGTAAATGGAGTCGCCCACCACATCATGCGAAATCATATTGTAAACACCCCAGCCATAGTCGGGATGTCCGAGAGTATTGCGGTTGAAGGCACCTTCTTCCCAGGTGGTATCGGAGTTGTACATTTTCTTCCAGTCACTCATGCCTGAAACATTCACGTTGTTCCATGCCGAAGTATCTCCGAGAGGATATGTGTACAGTTCGGCGCCCGCACCTTCGTTGAGC
>DAIOUP010000135.1:0-5897 GCA_036759465.1 Bacteroidales bacterium | reverse complement strand
CCTTGGCATTGATCTTCAGGTGATTGGCGATGATATCCTTGTGCCAAAATTAGACCATTACGAGGTGGAAAGCTTTATGGATGGCAGTATTATGACCATTGCCGATGCACCCTGGCCAGGCTTTACACCCGACCTGATCAGCATTGTGCTTGTAGTAGCAACTCAGGCAAAAGGCAGTGTGCTCATCCATCAGAAAATGTTCGAAAGCCGCTTATTCTTCGTGGATAAGCTTATCGACATGGGAGCACAGATTATACTTTGCGACCCTCACAGGGCCAATGTAATAGGCCTTGACCGCCGCATGGCCCTGCGCGGAATAAGGATGAGCTCGCCCGACATACGTGCTGGTGTGGCATTGCTCATAGCGGCATTATCTGCCAAAGGGGTAAGCATCATCGACAACATTGAGCAAATCGACAGGGGCTATCAAAACATCGAACAACGACTCAAAGCACTTGGAGCGCACATTGAGCGACTGCAGTACTGACAAATTGACAAACAGACCTCATGCTGGCAAACTATTTGCAAAGGCTAAAACAAAAAGGAAACATGTCGAAACACAAAAAGGAAAATATCGTTACCGAGGAGCAAAACAAACCAGAGCTGCAAGCTGAAATTCAGGAAGATGCTCTTCAGCCCGAAACCTCTGGCGGACAGGAACAGCCACACGAGGATTTGACAAAGCAGATTGAAATCCTCCAAAACAATTATAACGAGGCAAATGATAAGTATCTCCGTTTGTTCTCAGAATTTGACAATTACAGAAAGCGCACCCTGAAAGAAAAAATTGAACTGAGCAAGACGGCTTCAGCCGACATCATCAAGGCGCTGTTGCCAATTGTTGACGATTTTGAACGCGCCATCAACAACTTTCCGGAAAATGAAAGCAACAGTCACCTCGAGGGTATCAGACTCATCTACAATAATTTGAAGCGGATGCTCGAACAGCAGGGCCTCGAGGAAATAAAAGCCCTTGGCGAAACCTTCGACACCGATTTTCATGAAGCGGTGACGCATATCCCTGCTCCTGAAGAGCAATTAAAGGGTAAGGTGCTGGAAGTGATCAAGAAAGGCTACAGCCTCCAGGGCAAGATTATCCGTTTTGCCCAGGTAATTGTGGGCAGCTGAAAACCATCCTTTAATCCAATACACCCCTGATGGCAAAACGAGATTATTACGAAGTGCTTGAAATAGAGCGAAATGCTTCGGAATCGGACATAAAAAAGGCCTACCGCAAAATGGCCTTGAAATACCATCCCGACCGCAATCCGGGTGACAAGGCTTCGGAAGACAAGTTTAAGGAGGCCGCCGAAGCCTATGAAGTGCTTAGCGACCCCGACAAGCGTGCGCGCTATGACCGCTACGGACACTCCGGTGTAGGCGGAGGATCGTCGGATTTCGGAGGCGGCATGTCGATGGAAGACATTTTCAGTCAGTTTGGCGACATTTTCGGCGGTGCTTTTGGGTTTGGTTCGCGCAGCAGTAGTGGCCGAAGGGTTAACAAAGGGAGCAACCTCCGCATAAGGGTAAAACTGACCCTGCAGGAGATAGCCACAGGCGTGGAAAAGAAGGTGAAGGTGAGCAAATATGTTTCGTGCAGCAGTTGCAGCGGAAGTGGCGCCAAACACGGCAGCAGCTACAGCAGCTGCAGCACTTGTCGTGGCAGCGGACATGTAACACGCGTTACGAACACCTTTCTTGGACAGATGCAAACCACTTCCACCTGTCCAACCTGTGGTGGCGAAGGTCGCATCATCACACAAAAGTGTGACGCCTGTCAGGGCAATGGGGTGGTGCGCGACGACGAAGTCATCAGTATCCGGATTCCGGCCGGGGTAGCCGAAGGCATGCAGCTTTCGCTCAGCGGCAAAGGCAATATGGGAGCACGCGGTGGTGTTCCCGGCGACCTTATCGTGCAGATTGAGGAAGAAAAGCATCCCGAACTGGAACGCGATGGCAACAACCTGATACACAATCTCTTTATAAGCATTCCCGATGCCGCACTGGGTGCCAGCGTCGAGGTGCCAACGGTCGATGGCAGAGCAAAAGTTAAAATAGCTCCGGGTACTCAGCCCGGAAAAGTATTGCGTTTGAAGGGCAAAGGACTACCTTCGCTCAACGACCATAGCACCGGCGACCTGCTCGTGAACATCAACGTATGGATACCCACAGAGCTCAACAAGGAAGAGCGCCGAATAATGGAAAACCTGCAGACAGCAGACAATTTTAAGCCTAACCCCTCAGCAGCAGAAAAGAGCTTTTTTGGCAGGATGAAAGACCTTTTCGGTTAATTTAGCCGGCCAAATAGACCAGCAATGGGTTTTCTCGTTACAGAAGGCGTTAGCAAACAATACGCCAACCACCGTGCGTTGGATAAAGTAAGTATCAGCGTCAGGGAGCGCAGCATTTACGGCCTTTTAGGTCCTAACGGCGCCGGAAAAACCTCCCTGATCCGCATCATCAACCAGATTACCGCTCCCGACGAAGGACAAGTGCTCCTTAAAGGTAGAGCGCTGCATCCCAACGACACGGCAATCATTGGCTATTTGCCCGAAGAGCGCGGCTTATACAAAAAAATGAAAGTGGGCGAGCAAGCCCTTTATCTTGTTAAGCTCAAGGGTTTGGACAGCTCAACAGCCAAACGAAGGCTTAAAGAATGGTTCGAACGGTTTGAAATACAGGACTGGTGGAACCGCACCGTTGAGGAGCTGAGCAAGGGAATGCAGCAGAAAGTGCAGTTCATTGTCACGGTGATTCACGAACCCGAACTGCTCATTTTCGACGAACCCTTCAGCGGTTTTGACCCTATCAATGCCAACCTCCTGAAAGAAGAGATTTTCCGCCTTCGCGACAAGGGCGCCACCATACTCTTTTCCACACATAACATGGCCTCGGTTGAAGAGTTGTGCGACGATATTGCCCTCATTAACCGCAGCAAGAAGATCCTTGAAGGCCAGGTAGGCGAAATCAAGCGGAAGTTCAGGGAGCATATGTTTGAGCTCGAGCTTGGACAAACCAATGGCCGTGTCGATGAACTGATCCCCGCCGACTACCAAATCGTGGAACAAACACCGCTAACCACCGGACAAACGCGTATCAAGGTAAAAAATCCGATGGCGGAAGACGGCAACGCACTGCTTTCCAATGTGATGAAGCACACTACCGTTTACGCTTTCCGGGAAATACTGCCCAGCATGAACGATATCTTCATTCAGCAGGTGCAGGGCGTAAATGCAATCAATGGCAATAACCTTCTTTAATCCCCTGAAAAGATGAATAAGACACTGCTCATACTACAGCGCGAATACCTGATCAGGGTGAAAAAGAAAAGCTTCATTATCATGACGTTTCTGGGCCCTTTGCTGATGGCCGCACTAATGGTGGTGCCAATTGTGCTTGCCACTATGCGAGATGTCGGAAGCAAAAGCGTGGTTGTGCTCGACGAAACGGGTTGGTTTGCAGGAAAATTTGAGTCGGGCGAACAAATGAGCTTCATCATCGCCGACCAGCCCCTCGACTCTCTGAAGAAAGAAGTCATTAAAGGCAAGTTCGACTTTTTGGTACATATCCCGGCAACACAGCTCAATGTGCCCTCCAATGCGGAGCTCTACAGCATAAAACAGCCATCTGTTTCGGTGAGGTCCTATGTAAGAAACGTCATCAAAACAGAGGTCGAGAACCGCAAACTGATGGCATCGGGTATTGATCCGGAGGTCATTCATCAGTCGAAAACAACGGTAAATGTGCTCACCTATCAGCTCGGTGCGGACGGCGAACTCAAAAAGAGCTATACGGATGTGCAATCGGCGCTTGGCTTTATCAGCGCACTGCTGATCTATTTTTTCATATTCCTCTTTGGCTCGCAGGTGATGCGCGGTGTAATAGAGGAAAAAACCAACCGCATCATTGAGGTCATCGTCTCTTCTGTAAAGCCTTTCCAGCTCATGCTGGGCAAAGTGCTGGGCATTGCCCTTGTCGGACTCACGCAATTTCTATTGTGGGTATTTCTGACAATGGGAATATATCTTGTGCTGATGGGCATTTTCGGCAGTGAGATCGTTCAGCAGCCGGCAGCCATGAGCGGAGAATTAATGCAACAGGTGCCCGAAGAGCAAATGGATGCGGTGACCAAAGGCATGTCGGAAGTGTTTGAGGTAGTACGCACGATCAACTTTCCGCTCATACTTTTCAGCTTTGCCTTCTATTTTTTGGGTGGTTATCTCCTCTATGCAGCACTGTTTGCAGCCATCGGATCGGCTGTGGACAATGAAACTGATGTTCAGCAATTTATGCTTCCTGTTTCGCTCCCACTTATACTGGGTATTGTTATGATGAACTTCCTGATCAACAATACCGACAGCAGCCTTGCCTTCTGGCTGTCGATCATTCCGCTCACCTCGCCCATTGTAATGATGGTTCGCATACCATTCGGCGTACCGGTTTGGGAGCTGACCCTGTCGATGGTAGTGCTTGTTGGCGGGTTCCTGTTCACCACCTGGATTGCCGCCAGAATCTACCGCACCGGCATCCTGATGTACGGCAAAAAAGTCAGTTGGGGCGAACTGTGGAAATGGCTTCGCTACTGATAGCCTGATCGTTAATGCTTATCGTCGGCCTCTTGCAGCTGTTTGGTTTTGGCAGGTGTGCAGCACGATCCTTTCACTTTCATCTCCTTTTCGGGTGTCAGCATCTGCGATTTTGGACTAATGTAGGGTATGCCCAGCGCCATACCTCTGAGGATGAAAACAATCCCCAACATTACGATAAAAACAGGGACGACATTAGCCAGTTTGCTGCGAAGACCAGCGCTGATTATCGAGCCCAGGAGCGAAATGGCCATCATTACAGGCGTTGTTCCCAACCCGAACACCATCATGAATATAGCTCCGGTGAGCACATCGTTGGTATTGACAGCTCCTGCAACCGCCACATAAACCAATCCACAAGGTAAAAGGCCATTGAGAAGTCCGATGATTAACAGATTGCGGTGCGAATGTTTTCCGAATAGTTCTCTGAATCGAGATATGAGTCTAACGGAATAACCGGTGGTCAGCTTCCCAATCTGAATCTTTTCTCTGAAAACCACCGGAAATATCACGCTTACGATCATCACAATTCCCATGGCAATAGAAGCCCATTGCTGCAGGCCGGCGAGGTGGAGTCCTTTGCCCAGTAAACCAAAAAGAGCACCGATCAATCCGTAGGTTATGGCTCTGCCTAAATTGTAAAGCGTGGTGCCAATAAACCTGTTGGCCCAGCTTTTACGGCCAATGGGCAAAGCTACGGCTATGGGGCCGCACATGCCAATGCAGTGCAGGCTCCCCACCAACCCAATAGTTAAAGCCGTAAGTAGGTGAAAACTCAGATTCATTGCACGGTAAGGGATTTTTCCACGTAATACTCCTGATCGTCGAACGACCAGCTTACCTTAGCCAAATAACGCCCAATGAGCGACGCAGCAGGAAATACAAAAATGCTGTCGCCGGTAAAGGAAAAGTCGAACATGGCATCCTTTGCATCGTCGTTGCGGTTGTACATATGCAAACTACCTTTCAATCCATCAGAAAGAAATCTGTCAGGGAAAGTGAGCAAGA
This sequence comes from Bacteroidales bacterium, assembly GCA_036759465.1. Taxonomy (GTDB): domain Bacteria; phylum Bacteroidota; class Bacteroidia; order Bacteroidales; family F082; genus JALNZU01. The sequence continues at coordinate 303 of DAIOUP010000135.1, read as the reverse complement.
TCTGGTTATTTGCATAATCAACCTTGATGTCCGCTGCAAATTCAAGGCCGTTGTTTCGTCGCTCAATCTGCTTCTGAAAATCCTGAGCTTTGGGATAATAATCGCGCTCAACCAAAGAAATCGATTCGCGCATCATGAGCACGCCAAACACAATGAGCATAATCATAAAAAGGGCTGCCCCGATGAAAAGTTTAGTTCCCCAGTTCCATTTCATAATGTTATTTTTTATCGATATCGTTTGGCCCGATAAAGGTAACCTTTGTCTGGTCGATCAAGCGGTCGTCGTGATAAACACTTATTCTT
>DAIOUP010000134.1:0-5897 GCA_036759465.1 Bacteroidales bacterium | reverse complement strand
GTCCACAGGTATGAAGTAGCGTTCGGCGTAGTGGCATCGAATGTGATAGACTGCCAAACACATAGGGTGGTATCCTGTCCCAGGTTAACAGGCTGAATGGAATTCACAGTTAGCGTGACCTGACCGGTGATATGCACCAGACCGTCAGCCACAGTAACAGTGTAAGTAGTTGTTTGTGTTGGTGTGGCCACTGGATTGGCAATATTGGGGTTGCTCAGTCCGGAGGCAGGGCTCCAAGAATAGGAATAATTACCGTTTCCTCCCGATGCGTGGGCGTTGAGGAGTGCTGAATTACCGAGGCAGATTTGTGGTGGATAAGCGGCAGGATTGACGCCGAGCGGTCCCATAGTTACAAAGTTGGCCACCCATCCTGCACGGGTAATCGAGTTATCCGAAACAAAGCGGAAAGTAATAGCACCTGTGGCATGAGTCGATGTAATAGTGCCGGGGCTTACAGTACCCATGAAAGGACTTCCGGGGAACTGGGGTGCATTTACGTCGGGACCGTTGTAGATCCACAATTTGTCGTAGTTGTTTTCAGTATCAAATGCAGTGAATGTAAACTTGAGAGGCGAGCCGGGCTGTGTTGGCATGAAGGTCATGGTCAGGTTTTCATTATTTTGATACTGACCATTGGCACCACCTGAATCGTAAAATGTTCCGTTGGAAGCCGTAACTGTGGAATTGGTCATCAGATATTCAGGGCCACCCGTGGTGAATGTCCATTCCTGGCAGCCGGTTGCTGGCCCAATTTGGTTCTTTGGCACGACTTTCCAGAAATAGGTGGTGTTCGTCTGGAGATTGGCCTGATATTGATTAACGGTTACATTACCAACAAATGGAGGATTGGGTGTTATACCGAAGTAAACATCAAACGAAGTGGCATCGGCTGCGGTCCAGCTGAGAATTGCGGCTACGCTCACGTTGGTAGCATTGTTGGCCGGAATGGGATTGGTGGCACAGTTGGGCGGAGTATTTGGCACATAGCAGCTGATGTCGGCATACCAGCCTGCTTTGGTCACTGAGCCGTCGGAAGTGAATTTAAAGGTAAGGGAGCCGCTTGCATTTTGGGCAGTAACGATTCCTGGGCTGGTTGTTCCGGTGAAAGGACTGCCAGGAAGCTGAGGTGCATTGGCATCGGGGCCGTTGTAAATAAACAGTTTGTCGTAGTTGTTCTCAACGTCGAAGCTGTTGAAAGTAGCCCTGATCATTGCTCCGGGTGAGAATGGATTGAAAGTGAAGGTGAAGTTTTCATTGTTGCCATACTGGCCGTTCGGACCTCCGGAGTCATAGAATTTGCCTACGCAAGTGGTAGCCGATCCGTTTGACATCTTGTATTCCGGGATAAGGCCGATAACAACAATGCTGTTTTGTGTGGCAGTGTAGAGGTTCTGCGGTCCGCCCTGTGCTGTGAGGGTCAGGTTGGCGGGATTACCTATGGGAGAAGTTGGATCGGCACTTACGGCAAACTCCAGAACGGCCTGCGACTGTGCCGCAATGGCCGGATGTGTTGCCGTAGGCGTTGAAATGACGAGCATCGGATTAGCGGAAACCATCGTGACGCTGATGTTCTGAATAGCACTATTACCATTGTTCTTTACGGTAACCTTTAATACGCCGGACTCACCCGGATCGAGAATGCCATTGCCATTTCCACCTGTGTCGAGCACTTCAATTGCCTGGTTGATAGCGAGCACTGGGGCCTGAAGCGTGATGCGCAGATTGGAAGTCCAGGTAGCCGAACCGTCGGTGATGTTGAGTTGGAAAGCAGCAATGTGCTGGTCGGGAACAAAATTGGCAATGCTGAAGCTGAACGCATTATTTACCGTGGCGGTGGAACCGCTGGCTACGGCCGGGAAGTTCTGAGTAGCGGCGCTGGTGAGGCTGACGTACTGGTTGGTACCTGCAACGCTTACTGTTAGTGGTCCGGAAGGATCGGCGCCAACATTTTTAACAGTAACATTCAACGAGATATTTTCTCCATAATCAGCAAGTCCGTTATTATTTCCTGACGCATCGTTGATTACATAAGAATCAAGCACAATATAAGGGCCAACAAGTGCGGCGGCGGGCACCTGAACCATATAGGGGCGGTGCTGTGGTTTTGTGACGACAATATCAACATCTCCGCCTGAAAGAACAGGCTCAATCGGCACATCAACCACTCCTGAAGCACCAACCAGTGCTGAGCCATGAAGAACGCCATCCTTGCTGATGGCTACGTATGAACCAGGAAGTGCAGTTACTTCGTACGTTGTAAGTCCAATGGGAAGAATTGGCAGGTGAGAAACAGTGTTTTGACTGCCTTCACTTTGGAAAATGACCACCGAGGGGTCACCAAGAACGTTATAAGCTTGCCAATAGTACAGTGGGCTCGAATGGCTGGGATAACCCTGAATATGTACCTCGGTTACAGCAAGGTTTCCGATCATCACAGTACCGCCGGCGCTCACATAATTGCTTACGAAAGGTCCGTCGTAGGCACCCCAGGTGGTTTCGGCAAAGGTTGGAACATAGCCGTTATTGGTTCCAACGATGGGGAAAGCGCCAACTGCCCAGTAGAAGTCTTCGAACCAATAGGAACTTGGCGATGAGCCGATGTAAACAACCGATCCTTTATTGGGTGCACGCATCCAGGTTTCGCCAATACATTCGGCATAGCCAAAGTCGGCGGCAAGGCAGCAGTTGCCAATAGCCAAAGGATATTTATCCTGATTCGAGAAATTGTTTACCATCGATTGGGTGAGCGATGGGTCGCCCCAGGATGTTTCGGAGCAGTGGGCCGTATAGTTGATGAAGCCTACGGCAATGCGGGATGGATCATAGCATCCGGCATAGCTGGTGAGATAAGTGTAGACATCGGTAAAGCCGTGAGCAGCATTGTAATAGTTCTGTGTTGCATAGTGAATGGTCGGCTGACCTACGCGGGGATTCCAGGTGCCGTCAGCACCGGCAATGAGGGTGGTTTTGTTGAGGTATGTCGGATCGCTGAACTGGTACTGCTCGTAGTAAAGCGTTTTCTCAATTTGGGGAATCAGCTGGGCTGAATTACGCGCGGAAAATCGTCCGTAATACATTTCAGGGAACATATCGCCGTCAACGCTTCCATAATAAAGGTCAGTCATCTTTTGCGATGATGAACCATTGATTGCGGGGATCTGAGGAGTGTCGCCCACGAATAAAACGAAAGTAGGAGCAGGGTCGGTGGGTGTTCCGGCATTGTATTGGCCATGAACATAACTCTGAATCTGGGTATAGGTAGTCCCAATGATATCGGTGTATGCCACAATTACCTTGAAGCCTTTTTTCTTCTTCCATTGGATGAAAGGCTGAAGGTCGTTTTCGAACATACGGTCCGAAACAATAAGATATTTTATTGGGTATTTGGTAAGATCGGGATGAGCAGGATAGTCCTTTCTGGTGGAGCCGTTCAGAAGTTTTTCTCTAATTGGCTCGAAATAAGGTGAGTATGTGGATGATTTCACGTAATCTGTCAAGGCTTCATCCGCTCCGGTGTATATGACCTCAAGCTCGATGTCGTTTACTACGCGAATGGTACCCTGAACGGGATTGTAGCTAACCGGCGAAACGGTAAGGCGGGCAATGCGATAGCTGCGCAATACTCCCAGCACTTCGATGGTGGCCAGTTCGGGGCTTACAAATTCGTCTTTCTTGTAGGTGGCATGATCAAACTCGAAAGGCACGTCTTCTGGCGACTGGTCTTTGCGGAGCGAAGGCTGGTTAGGCATCAACTGGTTAGTGATACCGTAATCGGAAAGTTTGTACTCGCTCACCGTAAAGTTGAGCACTTTTACATTCACCTCGGCACCAAAAGGCACTTCCATGAGGTATTTCGAAGCCGGTAGTTTAGGCATACCAAGCGATCCAGTGGAATATGCGCCAGGAATAACCATTTCAGTAAAGCTTCCTTTTTCTGTTTGTACGTCAAAACTTGCAGCACCAGTATAGGTTATCGCAATGCGGGTTTTTGACGAATTGTCCTCCAGCACTTGAGCCTTATTATCCGACCGACCGAAATTAATGGTCAGATTTTGGGCAAAAGCACTGCGAACGGAAAAGGCTGCAAAAGCAACCATCATCCATAACACGCCGGTTTTGCGTGATGGAAGAGATCGTAATAAACTTTTCATTTTGAATAGATTAATGAAAACACGCTTTTTGGTTCGGTTAACTTAACACGATTTAGCCGCCAAATTTAATTTTTTTTAACACGTGAGGATTAATCTCAAGCTACCAATGTGAATTAACATTCGAATTCGGAACCTGTAAAATTTGAACAACTGTTTTGCGGGATAAACAACTGGTAATGATCGCCCGGATGAAATTTAGAATTTATTTTAATTAAAGCATAAAAAGCAGTTAATCAGTTAGAAACTACGCGGCTTACTCGTAAAAGGCCAGTAGGTAAGCCAATGCTTCACTCACTTTTCCATCTGTCAGCAGCAGTTTGGCATGAGCGAAAACGTTTGTTTCGTCCATTCTCATTTGCTCGGCTGAATGGCTTTCTTTTCTGAACTGGCTGATAAGTTCCTCATCGGGAAACCTGCTTAGATTGCCCATCATGCCCAGTTCGTTACCCGTTAGCAGCGGGCTGTGCCGTATTTCAACCGGCAAAGCGTCAATACCTATTCCGTTGTGTATGTTGGGCTTTGGGACGATAAACCGGGAATTTTCATCCACTCTGACGTAATAATCTCCGCCAAGCCTCCCAACATGGTTAATTTTTGTAGGATCGACCTCACCATCTGCCGAAAGAATTTTTTCGTCAAGATGTACCAATAGTATATCACAAACAATAAGGTTTCCGGCGCCCGGGCCGTCGCCTGTGGGAATAATTTGTCGTGCACGACATTCAAACTGAACAGGTGATTCCTTGACCCTGAAGGGTTTGACCCTTTCGGATGACAGCACCGTGAAGCCGGCTTTTTCAAATTCACTTACCCCTTTTGGGTATTCGCAGCTGGCCAGACTTATCTGCTGAACCATATCATAGGTTACCACATTGATAACCACTTCGGGCACTTCAAGCAAATTTTCGTACGTGTGCTTGGTGGTATTGTCGCGTCCGCGTCGCGAAGGAGAAAAAATGAGGGTTCCCGGGTTGACCCCAAAGGCATTGAAAAAACTAAAAGGAGCGAGGTTTGGCCTGCCCTGGGCATCGATGGTGCTGGCAAAGGCAATGGGCCTTGGCGCTATGGTCCCCAGTAAGATGCGATGCAGATAATTTTGAGCAATGGCGGTAGCGTCGAGTGTTTTCATGGGGACCTAGACTTTTGCAGGGAGTATGGTGGTGGTGCAATCGCCAAATCCAACCCTAATACCATCTTTCTCAGCAAAGGCCTTCATGATGACAGTGTCGTTGTCATTCATAAAAGTCCGGCTGCTCCCGTCGGGCATGATGATGGGCCGGGTACCTTTCCAGCAAAGCTCCAGCATCGATCCAAACGAATCGGGCTCAGGTCCGCTGATGGTACCGGAGGCATATAGGTCGCCGGTGCGGATATTGCAGCCTGCCACAGTTTGATGCGCAAGCTGCTGTGCCATACTCCAGTAGAGATGGCGCAGGTTGGAGTTGCAGATTAGTTTGCCTTCACTGTGTTCGGGTTTTAAATACACTTCGAGCTTCAGGTCGAAATGATTCCTGCCCTTGTGCCTTAAGTAAGGCAGTGGCTCAGGCTCCTGCAAAGGCGACTCGATTCGGAAAGGTTCAAGTGCATCGAGGGTTACAATCCAGGGCGAGATGACCGAGCCGAAACTTTTCGAGAGAAAAGGTCCAAGCGGCACGTATTCCCATTTTTGAATGTCGCGTGCCGAAAGGTCGTTGAACAGCACGAGTCCGAAAATGTAATCTTCGGCTTTTTCAACCGGTATAGACT
>DAIOUP010000133.1:0-5906 GCA_036759465.1 Bacteroidales bacterium | reverse complement strand
TCTCCGTATCGCGCGTTGGGGGTAATGCCCAGATCAAATCGATGAAAAAGGTGGCCGGTACCCTCAAGCTCGACCAGGCACAATACCGCGAGCTCGAAGCCTTCAGTAAGTTCAGCTCCGACCTCGACCCCGCCACTATGGCCGTGCTCGAAAAAGGAAAGCGCAACCTCGAAATCCTCAAGCAGCCGCAATACAGCCCCATGAAGGTAGAACACCAGATTGCCATCATCTTCTGCGGCACCAACAACCTGCTGCGCCGTGTGCCCGTGAGCGCCATCAACGCTTTCCAGGATGAATTCCTGCACCACCTCGACGACAACCATGTCGATCTGCTAAGGCAGATAAAAGCCGGTAAATGGACCGACGAAATTGTTAACACCCTTACTGAGGCTGCCAAAAAAATTGCAGCCCGTTACGAAAAATAATCACCTGCCATGCCCAGTCTGAAGGAAGTAAGGACGCGCATCGAATCGGTAAACAGCACCAAGCAGATTACCAGCGCCATGAAGATGGTGGCCGCCGCTAAGCTGCGCAAATCGCAGCAGGCCATTGGCACCATGCGTCCGTATGCCACCAAGCTCAAGGAAATGATGCAGCAGATCGTGGCCGGGCTGCCCGCCGGATTTTCGCTGCCGCAGGCCGAACAGCGCGAGGGCGGCAAGGTGCTCGTCATTCCCGTTACCTCCAACAGGGGCCTGTGCGGCACCTTCAATGCCAACATCATCCGCAGCGCCGTAAAACTCATCAACGAAGAGCTCGGACAGCAGCTCCAGAACAAAGAGCTCGAACTGATGTGCATTGGTCGTAAGGGCGACGAGTTTTTCAAAAGCCGAAAATACCCTGTCGTCGCCACCAACAACGCCCTGCTCGACAAGCTCAACTACGAATCGGTGGTCAACCTGGCCGATCAGCTGATGGACAGTTTCCTCGATGGCCAGTACAACAGGATTGTATTTGTTTACAGCCAGTTTCGCAGTGCCAGCAGTCAGATGGTGATCACCGAACAGTTTTTGCCCATTCAGCTGCCCGTGGTGGAAGAAAGCAACCAAAAGGCCACGGTGGAATACCTCTTCGAGCCCGATGGCGAGCAGATACTTGGCGAGCTGGTGCCCAAAACCCTTCGCACACAGGTGTTTAAGGTGATTCTGGACAGCCTGGCTTCCGAAAACGGCGCCCGCATGATAGCCATGCACAAGGCCACCGACAATGCTACCGAAATGCTGCGCCACCTTAAGCTCAGCTACAACAAGGCAAGGCAGGCCGCCATCACCAAGGAAATCCTTGAAATTGTGGCCGGCGCCAACGCGCTCAAATAAATGATGTTAAATTAACAGGCCGATGAAACCAGGGCGAGCCCCGGTTTGTTAAAAGTAAAACTTCGAAAACATTAAAGCTATGATAAAGAAAACCATCGAAACTGCCCTTAACGAACAGGTGAAGCGCGAAGAGTTTTCGTCGCGCCTCTATCTGGCCATGGCCAGCTGGTGCGAAGCCAACGGCTATCCGGGCGCTGCCGCCTTCCTTTACAGGCAAAGCGACGAAGAGCGTATGCACCAGCTCAAAATCGTACACTACATCAACGACCGCGGAGGCTATGCTACCCTGATGCCGCTACCCGCACCTGAGCTGAACTATCACAACCTGAAGGAAGTGTTTGAACAGGTGATGGAACACGAACGCTACATCACCAGCTCCATCAACGATATCTACGAGCTCACCCTCAATGAAAAAGACTATACCACCGGCAACTTCCTGCAATGGTACATCAACGAACAGATTGAAGAAGAAAGCAGTATGTCGAAAATTCTTGACAAGATCAGGCTGGTGGGCGACGACAAAGCCGGAATGTTCCACATCGACAAGGAACTCGAAGCCCTTTCAGCAGCTCCGGTGAGCAGCGGCACTGCGGCCGAATAAAACATTGCACGAAAAAAATCAATCAACAAGGAGGCTGGCTCATTGGAGGCAGCCTCCTGCGTTTTATGGATTTACTCACTGAAGGTTATCCGCCTGTCTTTATAAATTTATGGTTCGACTGCATTAATAAAATCTTCTTGGGTGAAAGTATAGGTATAGGAATTGCGATTACTTCCTTTTTTCTCTCTGACATAATTATTTAGGTTCATGATATTAAATGGTGAGGAGGAGAAGTGAGTAAATCGTGAAATCCTTTCATTACCGAATAATATAATCACCGAATCAGAAAGAGGTATGATGCCTGTAATGCTACCTGCCATTAGTTCTATTTCTTGCTTAAGCAATTGATTTAAAGCATTATTATAGGGTTGTTCTAAAAACCCATCATTTTTTCGGTTGTAAACCTTTATGGATAACAAATGGCTTGTATGGTTTAAATAAACATACTCTTCGTATTGGGCTTTATCAATCGTTTTTTTGCAAGAAATCAAATTAATAAGAATTCCAGAAATCAAAACTATCAGATAAGTTGGCCTTCGTTTCATTGCTGTAAGAATTATATATTTTATTTTTCCAGGTATTCCAATTTATCTCTCCATGCAGGGCATCTTCGATTTGCCTGATTTTATATAACCCTGTTGCCGCGCGACAAAACGTGCGGCAACAGGAGCGGTAGCGGGGTTTATTGGCAATCAATTGATTCGTTGTAGTCATCCTCCGTTATTGTATAATACAAAGTGTATCTGATTTTTTTCACCAGATCAGGTGTGTAATTGTCGTATTCCCGGTAATCAAAAATTTTGTCGCCATATGGGCCAACGCTACTTTGTCTCGAGTAGCTTAAACAACGGTTATTATTGAATTGGATAACAACAATTTGACCAGATTTTATTGTAGATTCAAAAAACAAAAAAGGAAGAGGGGTTTCTGACGAAATTGTGCCAATTTCAACTGATTGATTGGGTGCTATGCTGAAATTCTTAAAATTAACATTATCCTTATCATATACCTTAATTACAAGACCGTAGGCCGTCCCGTTTTTATACACATATGTTACCGTGTACATGGGATGAATGCGCTTTCCGCAGGAGTTAGCCAAAACACTAATTCCAATGAGCAAAAAGAGCGTCCAAATTGTTTTCTGTTGCATTGTTGTAAAGGTTTTTAATATTCGTTTTCTATGCGTTCCATGTGAGTTGGCCTATAAGGGCATCTTCAATTTGCCTGATGGTGTAGCCGGTTACCTGATCGTATCCTTCAATTCCGTCTATCATATCTTGAACCACACCTGTATAATTCCTAAAGTAAGAAGGATAATTACCCATACTATTTGGCTGGTAAACCATACCGGTCAGAACCCATTGCACCCCCCTGGCCCACGATTCGGAAACTTTGAGGTCGCCGGTGCAGCAATTAATCCAGCAATCGCTGTCGTATTGACAATTGTAGGTAGCAGGGTCCATTTTCCAATGGCTGGCATGGGCAATTTCATGAATGGTTGTGCCATAAATTTCCATTGAGGACTTTTGCGGGTTATAAATTTTTATGGCACTACCCAACCCCAGAAACCTGCATGATGCACAGTGGGTGCCATTGCTGGAGTTTGTTTCATACACCGCCCTTAGCTTGAGTTGTGTGTTCCAAAAGCTGTTTTGAGGAGGCCGTCGCAAACCCTGGATGTTTTGGTAGTAATAATGATGGGTAGCCCGGAAAATAGTATCCCAGAACTTTTCTTTTCCTGAGCCCATATCCACACTCCACTGCCCCTTTTTCTAAGGGCCATTGATGTTTGCCGTGCTTAGCCATCCATCACGAATTTCAAAATCGTGCCGCTCAAATTGCAGGCTGTAATTGGCTTCCCTGTCAAAAGTGCCATCGCAGATATAATAGCCGTTTTCGTTGGTGGTTCCTTTATAGGTTGTAAACCACCTTCTGGCCCTAACTTCGAGGCCTACATTCGGGACAAAGGTATTGAGTGTGTCATCCCAAACCCGCATGGTTCCGGCCGGTGTCCATGGGCCTGATTTGGCCGTCTTATCATCCCCCAGGTTATCAGTAATTCGTAAAGCCTCATAAACAAGTTTTTCAACAGGCACCGGCAATTCCTCTTTCACCTCCTCGCTTGATTCAGGAATAAAAAGTTCTGCCTTATTTCGAATGCCACATCAGGAAATGCATAGTCAACAGGTACAGAAGCGTATTAGTAGGTGGGCTGGCCGATCGGTACGTCCGGGTCTTGATAGGTAAGCGATCCTTCTTCGATCTCCACATCAAGCGGGTATTGATACAGAAAGATCGAAGTGTCGTTTTTGAGCAACGACAGTTCGTCGTCATCGTATGGGATAAACGTCACATAGTAGTGCGATGGAGTGATTTCATGAGCACTCTGGCCGTCTAAAAGGTTGTTGAGCGCTTCCTGCATGTTTTCGACCGTGTAGGGATTCTTAAGTTTTTTCTGATAGACTGATTTTGTTTTGGTTTCGTTGATTTGGGTTTGCCGGGCACTTGTGATTTCTTTGCCGCAGCTCTGCAAAATGAACAGCGAAACAATAATAGCTATTTAAAATATGTGATTGTTATGGTTTGTTTTCATAGTGATTTATTTTTCAATTGATAATACATGGTAGTTTCATAACTGTAAGGCCGCCCCTGAGCAAAGCGGCCCACCTAAGTCGAACTTATTCTTGCCCAGCCGGAAAATATGCTAAGTGGTGCAAAAGGGAATTAACTGCTTGTGCTTGTAGTTTAAATGCGCAACATTTATCCACAGAATACTTTTTAGGGCTTTCAGGCAGAAAGAAGCTAAGCCTGATTTGCGGGCAACAGCCAAAGCCAAGGCAGGGAACAAAGCGAGGATAGCCAAATTGATCTCGTTTTTCCCCCTGAAGCCTGAACCTGCCTTTTCAGCAGCTGCCGGTGCGTGCGAAGCTGCTGCCGTTTTAGTCAAAATGTTTCCTTTCGATCATTCAATTGTTGTTTAAAACACACATTAATAACACTCGAGGGCAAAAACACATCGAAAATTTTAAGGAATTTTTAAAATATTTTTCAGGGCGTTGAAGATGAATGCCTTGTAAATGGGCGATTTCAAATGCAACTCGCCGGGAGGTTTGGGAAATAATACGAGTATGTACACAGTGAGACATGCCGCCAGGTTGAAATAGAAATGCTTGGCAATGGAAGGTCACTTCAACGACAGCTTTGTTGAAAGCGTTTCTGCTTTACAATCAACAAGGCATAAAAAAAGCCTCCTGTGAAGGGGGCTTTTTTGTATTGCTTGCCTGTCTGACTGTCAGAAAGAAAGATTTCAGTCGGCCAGCACAATGATTTTGTTCTTTTTCACTTCGAGCACTCCGCCTTTGATTTCGAAGTATTCGGTGGATTTATCAGCCGACGAAACCACTTTCACCCGTCCTTTGCCCAAGGCGGCAATCATGGGGGCGTGGTTGTTCAGTATCTCGAAAAGTCCATCCAGGCCGGGCAGTTGCACCAGTTGCACTTCGCCGGAGAAGATGGTGGTTTCGGGGGTGATGATTTCCAGTTTCATGGCTTGCGGCTCGGTGTTTAGGCTTTGCTTTCGGCCAGCAGTTTTTTACCTTTTTCGATGGCTTCTTCGATGGTGCCCACCAGGTTGAAGGCAGCTTCGGGATATTCGTCCACTTCGCCGTCCATGATCATATTGAAGCCTTTGATGGTGTCTTCGATGGAGACCACGCAACCGGGGATGCCCGTAAACTGCTCGGCCACATGGAAGGGTTGCGACAGGAAACGCTGCACGCGGCGGGCGCGGTGCACGATGAGCTTGTCTTCTTCCGAAAGCTCGTCCATACCCAGGATGGCGATGATGTCCTGCAGCTCCTTGTAGCGCTGCAGGATGTTTTTCACGCGCTGGGCGGTTTTGTAGTGGGCTTCGCCCACGATGTCGGGCGTGAGGATGCGCGATGTGGAGTCGAGGGGGTCAACGGCGGGATAGATACCCAGCTCGGCAA
>DAIOUP010000132.1:0-5928 GCA_036759465.1 Bacteroidales bacterium | reverse complement strand
GAGATTAACAGTGCGGCTTGGGATTCGCAACCTGCCATTTCGGCCGATGGCATGACACTTATTTTTTCAAGCAACAGACCGGGGGGCTTTGGAGGCTCTGATTTGTACCGTTCAGTCAGGCTTCCCGATGGATATTGGTCGCGTCCGGCAAACCTTGGTCCTCTTATCAATACTCAGGACAATGAGATGTCACCTTTTTTTCATCCCGATGGGAGGACACTATACTTCAGCTCCAATGGTCATCCCGGCATGGGTGGTTACGACCTGTTTATGACAAAGCTTGATGATGCCGGACGATGGTCAAAACCGCAGAACCTGGGAGTGCCGCTCAACTCGGCCGAAGATGAACTGAACATCATAGTAGATGCCAACGGCGGCAATGGCTGGATTGCTGCCCGCAAAAAAGACGGCTTTGGTGGATATGATATTTACGAATTTAGAATGCCAGAAGAGCTCAGGCCCAGGCCCCTGCGTACCGTAAAGATCCTGGTGGCCGATGCCGAAACTGCAAAGCCTGTAGCGGCACTGGTACGTGTGAGCAGCCTTGTGGAGGGCAGCCTGATTTTCGAAGGCAAATGTCGCGATACCGACGGACAACTACTGCTTCCACTCCCTTTGGAAGCTAAGTTCTCTTTGTTTGCCGGAAGTGAAGGCTACCTCTATTTCTCCAATAACTTCGATTTTTCTGATGATTCAGTTTCAACGCTTCTTACTTTGGAGTTAAAGCTCATCCCGGCTTTGGTGGGCAACAATTTAATTATCAACAACATATATTTTTCATTTAACAGTGCTGAATTGCTGCCCGATTCCTATCCTGCCATGCGACATCTGCTTGCTTTTATGATCCAGAACCCTCAACTGCAAATCGAAATTTCGGGGCATACCGACAATGTGGGTTCAGCTCCATTCAACCAGCGTCTTTCGCTCCAAAGGGCCCAAGCAGTATCTAAATGGTTGATGGAAAACGGGATAAACCAGAATCGCATCGTAGCGAGAGGATATGGATCAACAAGGCCAATTGCTACAAACAACGATGAGCAGGGTAGAGCAATGAACCGAAGAACGGAGGTTAAAATCCTGAAAGAATAAATAGTTATATCTGTCTTTTGAGTCTGAATCTGACCGGAAACACTTGTTTATCACGACGCACGAGCAGCTGAACCACTGTACCCGGGCTACTTCTGAAAATTGCGTTAATCTTTTCCAGATCAAGCTCGCCTGCCCCGCGTTCGTTCACGGCGAGCACAATATCGCCGGGCCTTAAACCGGCATGCCATGCAGCTGAATACAGATTGACATTAACCACTGTGAAGGTTTTGAAGTTCTTCCCATCGGCTATAATGTCGATGCTGCTCATGTTGTAGTCGAAACTCTTTCTGAACGAGTTGTTTGGCCTTAGATAAAGTTTTTGATTCCGGTAATCGAAGGTGGCCGTAAACCGGCTTATGATTTCGCCACCGATAGATCCAATCCTTCCGATGGCCGAATCGGAAGACGACATATACAATCCGCTTCCATAAGATGCAATGACCCGCCTAAGGACAAATTCACCCAGATACATTCGTTCGATTCGCGCCAGATGACCTCTTACTTCGCCCGCCAAACCGTAACCAACAACAGTTGGAATATTTGGAATAGGCAAGTAAACGTTAGTATTGCGATCGGTTTCGAGCAGCAGGCTGTGGCTGGCACCGGTATCTATGAGAAATTTGCCACTGGCGGGTGTGCCGTTTGCCTGTATCAATCCGGCTTCCGCATAAGGCCTGCCCCCAAGAATCGCAAGATCAATCGCCTGCATTTTTCTTCCAGGTCTATATTGACCCGGCGCGAATACCGTGATGCGTTTTAATCCGTAATTGATTCGCACCACAAAATGATTGAAAAAGTCGTAACCCAGAATGCCGTGCACCTCTCTTCCCAAATGGCTCTGGAGCTTGAGGTAATCCTCTCCCAGTACGATCAACGTTTGGCCGTGACCGGTGATGCCTGGCAGTTGCAGCTTTACATCAGGCACAACATAGGCTTTAATATCGCGGGCAAGCCCTAGTCCTGCAACCTGCACCTGACGCTTTAATTTTAGCTCCAGATTACCTGGTTCATTGTTGGTAATCAGTGTGGTGCGAACGCCGGTATCGAGAATAAAGTTGAGCTTGATGCTGTCGCTCATCACTACAGGGATAATCACAAGATTGTTTATCAGTTCGAAATTGAAGCTGGTTTGTCTGGCATCTCCGTCGAGTCTGAAACCGATAAACTGATTTTCGGCCTGAGCATAAAGATTCAGGCCTGTAAACAGCATAGCGAAAGCAAGAAATAATCGCTGCAACATCTTAATATCCATCTTCACACCTTAAGTACAAGCAGAAGTGTGAAAGGTTGCAGCAAAATACAAAAAATCAGAATTCGATGGTATAGCTGATGGTTCCCGGTCGGTCAGCTCCGCTTCCTTCTGCTTTTGGACCGACGCCTTCCTTTGGTGAGGTGTTTGATTGTACGATGTTATATACCATTGTTGCCGGCAACCTGAAAGGAATACTGGTTTTTCCTGAAGAGCGCAGTCGGATGCCTCGGTTCTTTACTTTTTCAAAACGGAGCAGCTTTATCAGCCGCAATGCTTCTTCGTCAAGGCCATAACCCAGGCCTTTCACCACTCTGGCCTGGAAAACAATGCCATTGTCGTCCACCTCATACTCGACAAAAACATTGCCTTCGATCCCATTTTTGAGAGCTTCATCCGGATAGACAAGATTTTCTGCCAGAAAGGCTGCAAAGGTTTTTTTACCTCCGGTTACCTTGGGGATCTGTATAAACGATTTATTTGTTCTCTTTTTCATCGGGATCGAATCGCTGCAAAATTACGTAAAACCGACAATTCTGATTCCCATAAAACCCAAAGCCAGCTAAAAGCCGGCTTTGGAATCGACAACGTATTTCAGTGAAATAGTTTAAGCGCTGTCTTTATTTTGCGATGCCTCCGGGGTTTTTGGCAACAAATTCGTTGTATCCTCCGTCGTAGATCTTAACCTTTCCGTAGCCAAGGGTTTCTACCAAAGCGATGAAGTGCAGACCGGTGCGAACGCCGGTGCTGCAGTAAAGGATGATTTCCTTGTCCTTGGTAAGGCCTTTAGCGTTATAAACTTTTTCCAGTTCAGCGGCCGGTTTCATCGTGCCGTCAGCATTGAGCAGTTGTTTGTACTCAATGTTGATAGCGCCCTTGATATGACCCTTGCTATCCTTTGTGCCGTTGAATTCTTCGGGCGAGCGGGTGTCAATAAGTACAACATTGGCTTTTCCTGCAGCAGCATCGGCCTCGGCCATGCTTGCCATCCAGGCTTTGTTTGGGCTTGCAGTAAAAGTGGCTTTCTTTACCACTGTAGGGTTTCGTGTGATGGGCTTGCGGTCTTTTTTCCATGCTTCGAGACCACCATCGAGAACGCGTACGTTCTTTGCGCCCAAATACTTGAGCAGGAAGTAGATACGGCCGGCATAACGTCCGTCGAATTCGTCGTAAACCACAACAGTGCTGTTGTTCGAGATGCCCTGTTCGCCAACAATTTTTGCCATATCGGCATCGGGAATGAGCAATCCCTTTACATCGCCACTTTGGTCAAAGCTGGTGTAAGCAAGATGAACAGCATTGGTAATGTGTGCCTTGGCATATTCGGCCTCAGTTCCGGCACTTACGATCACAAGATCTGAGTTTTTCTGAATCTTTACTAGCTCGGCCACGCTGATCAGAGGCTGAGCCATCAATGCTGCAGGAGCAAGAATAAAGAGTGCTAAAAGGTTGAAAACAAGCTTTTTCATTGTTAAAATGTTTAGAAGAATACTTGAACCTGAATCAGAAACTCGTCATTTTTTACTTCGATGCGCTCTTCCGATTTATAGAGATAATTGGCCTGAATGCGTGTCCAGTCGTTGAGCCAGTAATTTGCGCCGAAAACAATGGTGTTTTCGTTACGATTTTTTGTTGTCAGGTCGGTGTTCCAGTTTTCGAAGCGGATAAGCGGCTGCAGGTTAAAATTGGTCTTATACTGCGCGTGCAAATAATATCCACGACGTTGCTGGTCGCCCTGAACGATAGTAGGCGTTCCGCCACAACCACCACCA
This sequence comes from Bacteroidales bacterium, assembly GCA_036759465.1. Lineage (GTDB taxonomy): Bacteria > Bacteroidota > Bacteroidia > Bacteroidales > F082 > JALNZU01. Next base: position 1,818 of record DAIOUP010000132.1, on the reverse strand, counting down.
ACAACATACGATCCCTTATCTACACCATGAACATATTCACCCATGATATCGAGTGCTTTGTGCTTGAACTGGAAATCGGCTGCCCACCTGAAACGGCTGTCTTCTTTTTCCGAACCGGGTACCACCGGCTTGTGTGTTCCGTATTGCACACCACCACCAACTTTAATAAAGCTGAAAGGCGAAACAACGACGCGGCTGTGAATGGTTTTGCCATTATTACTATCGAAGGCTCCAAGTCCATTACCGTTGGTAAATGCCACTGCATAGGATAGCTTTTTATCAAGAAGGTCACCAAGCACCATTACGCCATAGTCGCGGTCGGGTGCAACAAGCTCTCTGACAACGGTGGAGCGATAAATGGTATTTAGCTCGTGGCAGGGTGTTGCCATTTCCTGTGTAAAAGGCGATTTGAACTTGCCGAGCGCAATGCGGGCAAACGACCAGCGATTGTATGCTACGAAACCATCAAGCAGGAAAGCATTTCCTTTGAATGGGCTGGTTTCGATAACGGCATAATACTGAATGTCGTAGGGGATTGAACCGGTTACGCCAATGCGTGCCCTGTTGAAAGTGAAAGAGTTTTTTGGGCCATCCTTGTCGAATTTGACTTCGAATTGCGGCTGCAAAAAGCCAAAAAGGCTTACGCCATCGTCCGATTTGGCCGGGGCGCATCCCTGAGCGCGGCTTATTGCTGGCGCCAGAAAAATGGCCAGCAAAAGGAGGCTTATTTGAAGTGTTGTTTTCATTTCGAGTAATTATAGGGTTTCAAAAACCCTGAAGGTGTTACCCTACACCTTCAGGGAAATATGCGTTAGTATGAGAATCAGGGAACGAGCGGGAAGTTCTGCTGTCCTTCAGGCCACTTATTCGAGGTCATTTGCGAGTTGATAAGTGCGTTGGCACCCCACTGCAAACCATAGGCATCGTAGCCAAGCATGCGGAGGTAGAAAGTAACAGCTGCGGATGTTTGTCCGGTAAAGCAGTAGTTTACAACTTTCTGGTCGGGGTTGAGGAATTTAAATTCGTTGGCAGTCAGTGTAATAGGGTTAATCCTATAAGCGCCCTTGATGTGACCATTACCATTTGCTGCAACGTTGGCCTCAGTCCAATAGTTATTGATAAAATAATTCTGTGGGTTGGCCAAAACATCAGCAGGAGCAACAAATTTTGGTCCTTCGGCCAAAACGGCTGTGATGCGCTCTTTCATGATGGTGGCGCCGTCGTCGGAGCTGCTGATAACTTTAGGCGTTTTGCCCCAGTCTTTGTTGGCGACAAATGCCGGAGGTGTCGTCCAGTTGGCGTGAATATTAGGCTGAATGGCAATGTTTCCGATCTTGGATGTCCAAACATCGCGCTGTGAAGTCCATGCACTCATACCCCATTTGAGGAAGAAAGTGTTGGGATATCCGCTGAGGCGCAGAGCCGGAACGGCAAAGGCAGCGGTTTGTCCGGAGTAGCATACCAGCATGATCTTTTTCGATCCTGCGTTTTTGGCTTCATTCAATACGTTGGCCATGGTTGAGTTGACAGCGCCCTGGATGCGGCCCTGTGCAAAGTCGGCGGCCGAACGCAGGTCGATGATGTAGTAATCGGCAAGGGCATTGTTGAGTGCGGTAGCGGAAACTGCCCAACCAGTGGAGTGCATTGCGGGAAGATCGAAAGCTGCATTGGTTTTCAGGTAGTCAACCAGAATTTCATATTTATTCTGTTCTTCAGCATCCTTTTTGCAGCTGGTGAGGCTGAGAGCGGGGATAAGGAACAACCCGATGAGGTAAATCGCAAACTTTTTCATTTTTGATAAGTGTTTAGGTTAAACAA
>DAIOUP010000131.1:0-5945 GCA_036759465.1 Bacteroidales bacterium | reverse complement strand
ACAATGTGATGGCCGGCTATTTCAAAAACCGTGAAGCAACCGCTAAAGTGCTTCACGATGGCCGGCTCTTTACGGGCGATTTGGGATATTATGACGAAGATGGCTTTTTGGTTGTTGTCGGGAGAAAAAAAGCCCTGCTCATCGCCCCAAACGGAGAGAAATATTCTCCCGAAGGCATAGAGGAGGCCATCACCAACACCTCAAGATATTTTAGCCAGGTAATGATTTATAACGACATGAAGCCCTATACGGTCGCCCTCGTCACTATGGACGTTTTACGGCAGCAACGTTTGCGCAACGATTATCATCAGGTGGATGCGGAACACATTCTCGAACAGCTATCCAAAGATTTTCACACCTACGCCGATCACCCGAATTATCAAGGCCACTTCCCAAAACTCTGGATGCCAAAGCTCTTCGCAATCCTTCCGGAGCCCTTCACTGAACAAAACTTTATGCTCAACTCGACCATGAAAATGGTAAGGCATAAGGTTATGGACAATTACGGCCAGCTGATCGAAACGATGTATGAGCCTAATGCCGAGCAGCGAACAGCCTTGCACAATCTGAACCTCATTAGGGGAATTACCCATCACTGATCGTATCTTCTCGCGGGTACAAATCCCTGTTCTTCATCCCATTTTTCCTTAGATATTGTATTTGCGAGGATACAGAAACTACTTCTATAACACTTTTTAACACACGTCAATCACTTGACTAATAACTCCTTACGAGTTTTCGTATTAATTTTGTCTAACTTTTATTGGAAATCACTTGACAAATTGTTTGATGTGTTTAACTTTGACATGAAAACATTAAACAATTAATCCAATGACCGCCGTCGAATTTAACTATAACCTTACCGGAATGCGGGAAAGCCTCGAGGTGTTTGCCCGTCAGCTCACCGGCAACGAGGATGATGCAAAGGATCTGTTGCAGGAAACCTTCCTGAAAGCTTTGGTTTACCGCGAGAAGTTTGTGAACAACAGCAACTTCAAGGCATGGGTATATACCATCATGAAAAACATCTTCATCAACAACTACAGGCGCAACAAAAAAGCGAAAACCTTCATCGATCAGACTGACAACCTGTATTATATCAATTCGGGCGCCGAAGACACCATGTACAATCCCCTTTCGGTGATCGCTACCAAGGAATTGACTCAGGGCATCGAAGAACTCGACAAAGACTTCCGTCGTGCATTCGAAATGTACAACGAGGGCTACAAGTACAAGGAAATCGCCGATCAACTTGGGTTGACCATCGGAACCGTAAAGAGCCGAATTTTCTACAGCCGCAAAAAACTGATGGAAAACATGGGCGAATACAGGCCATAAATTTTTTTAACCACGAAATTTCTGTTTAACGTTTATTTATTTTCGTTAAACACTTTTCTTTGACTATTATTCTATAATTCACCAAATCCCCTACCACAATGAAAAAACTCTATCTACTCCTCTCCTTCCTGCTGCTTTCCGCAGCCGGAGTTCTACAGGCCCAGACCGCAAGGGTTCAGGTGATTCACAATGCATCCGATGCTGCAGCACAAAGCGTGGATGTTTGGCTCAACAACAGCAAGCTGCTCTCAAATTTTGCCTACAGAACAGCCACTCCTTTTATCGATGCTCCCGCTGGCACGCCCATTACCATTGCCATCCAGACCCCAGGCAGCACAAGCGCAGCCAACCCGATCTGGTCGCAGACCTACACCCTCGAAGCCTCCCAAACCTACATTTTGGTTGCCAACGGTTTGGTAAGTCAAAGCGACTATAACCCGTTCAAGCCTTTCGACATTTTTGTAAATCCTTCGGCCAAAGAAGCTTCGGCTTCCAACACCACCACCGATGTATTGGTATTTCACGGTTCAACCGACGCCCCAGCCGTTGACGTGGTTGAAACCGGCATTGGCGCAGGTACCATTATCGACAACATGGCTTATGGCCAATTTGCAGGCTACCTCGGCCTACCAACCGCAGATTACGTGCTTGATGTTCGCGACGAAACAGGCACAGTGACTGTGGCACGTTATGCCGCCCCCTTGCAGTCACTCGGGCTTGGTGGTCAGGCACTTACAGTAGTTGCATCTGGCTTTGTAAACCCTTCGGCCAACAATAACGGTCCTGCTTTCGGACTGTATGTTGCCCTTGCCACTGGTGGCGAGCTCATTTCTCTTCCGCTTTACAACCCGCCATCAGCCAGAATTCAGGTGATTCACAACGCTGCTGATGCAGCCGCTGAGCAGGTTGATGTTTGGGTAAACGATGCAAAAGCCATCAACAGCTTTGCCTTCCGCACGGCAACACCCTTTATTGATGTGCCCGCCAACACACCCCTCACTGTGGCCATCAAGCCCACAGGCAGCACTAATCCAGGCAATCCCCTGTGGTCGGCCACCTACACCCTCGAACCCAATAATACATACATTCTTGTAGCCAATGGATTGGTAAGCCAGAATGGTTACAATCCTTTCAAGCCCTTCGATATATATGTTAAGCCGGCGGCAAAAGAAGCTTCGGCCTCCAACACCACCACCGACGTTCTGGTTTTCCACGGCTCGACCGATGCACCAATAGTAGATGTGATTGAAGTGGGTGTGGGTGCAGGCACCATCATCGACAATTTTGCCTATGGCAATTTTGCTGGCTACCTGAGCCTCCCGACAGCCGACTACGCCCTCGCGATTCGCGATGAAACTGGAACAGTAACTGTTGCCACCTATGCAGCCCCACTACAAACCCTTGGACTTGGTGGTCAGGCACTTACAGTTTTGGCCTCGGGCTTCCTCAATCCATCGGCAAACAGCAACGGCGCAGCTTTCGGTTTGTTTGTAGCCCTGCCCTCTGGCGGCGAGCTCATTCCGCTCCCCATCGTAACTTCGCTCAACGAACGCAACGACAATAACCTGAGGATCTTCCCCAATCCGGCAAGCAACAAAGTGCATATCAGCTTTGAGGCGGAAATCAATCAAAGGCTGCAGGCCGAAGTTTACAACATTGCCGGATCGCTGTTAAAATCGCAACTCATCGAAATCAATAAAGGTGGTGCTGTCAACAGCACGCTGGATGTTTCGGACCTCAAGGCTGGAGTATATATGCTTCAGCTTCGCTCCGGCGAGTTCAGCCAGACCCGCAAACTCTACATAGCTCGCTGATATATAATCTGTACTACATATCAACAAGCCGGCTGCAATAGCCGGCTTTTTTCATTCCCTATCGCTCAGCTCGGCCCGCAAACTGGCGAGCGCCTCGTCGGGAAAACGCAGCGAAGCTGCAAAAAGCTCACGGGCTAGCGCTTCAGGGGCGGCATCGTTGTCCAGAGAAGCCAGTCCAAGGTGAATGAGTTGCACGATCTCCTCGCGCGCGGCGCTGATCAGTTGCCAGGAGCGTTCGCTCACATAGAGTTGCTGGGAGATATTGTATTCGAACTCATCCCGTATATTTTGCAGCATCAGCTGGGCCAATTGCGAAGCAGAGAGCGCATTAACAAGGTGCCGGTGCACCAGCATTCCGGGCTTGAGCCTTTCCACAAGCACAATTAGCCTTTCGGCGGCCTGCACGCGAAGTGGAAAAATAGCTTCATCCTGACTTTTCCTGTTTTGCTTTTCCGATTTCTGCTGCCTAGCTTCCAGTCTGTTCAGCAAATCAGACATTTGCAATTGCAGACTGCGTTGATGGGCATTGGCCCGATAGGCCATCACCACAATCAAACCGAGAATGATGACGTTTAATATGATCAGTGCGACCAGCATGACTTAATATTTAAGCTATAAAACTAAAACAAATGTATTTTGGTATGCAGGCGCCGGAAGCATTGCCGGATAATGCATTGATAAAGCATTAACAGGCGAGGCTATTTTGCTAATTTTGTCGTTCAATCGCACCCTGCATGGAACAACAGGCCTTATCGAAGAGGGTCAGGTCGCTCACCGAATCGGCTACCCTGGAAATGACCCGCAAAAGCCGCGAACTGAGAGAGCAAGGCATCGACGTAATTACGCTGAGCATTGGCGAGCCGGATTTCAATACGCCCGAAGCGGTCAAACAAGCCGGTATCAAAGCCATTGAAGCCAACGACACCCACTACCCGCCTGTTCCGGGAACACCGGCGCTTCGCAAAGCGATTTCCGACAAACTGCTGCGCGATAACGGCCTCATCTACAAGCCCTCCCAAATCATCGTTTCCAACGGGGCTAAACAATCCATCATGAACGCCTTTTTCAGCTTGCTCGACGAAGGCGACGAGGTAATCATACCTGCTCCATTCTGGGTTTCGTATCCCGAAATGGTCAAGCTGGCTTCAGGCGTTCCGGTAATTATCCGATCAAATGTTGAAACCGACTTTAAAATAAGTCCCGAAGCCCTCGAAGCCGCCATTACGCCGCGCACCAAGGCCTTCATCTTCAGCTCGCCCTGCAATCCGAGCGGTTCGGCCTATTCTTATGACGAACTCAAAGCATTTGCGCAGGTTTTAGCCAAACATCCGCAGGTGATGATCATCAGCGACGAAATTTACGAACTCATCCGCTTCGAAGGACGCCACGAAAGCATTGCACAATTCGCTGAAGTGGCTGACAGGGTTATCCTGATCAACGGACTATCGAAAGGCTTTGCAATGACCGGCTGGCGCGTAGGCTATATGGCTGCTCCTCAATGGGTTGCCGATGCCTGCAACATCATTCAGGGCCAATATACATCGGGCAGTTGCACCATTTCGCAGGCTGCCGCACTCGAAGCGCTGTGCACAGAGCCCAAGGCATCGGCCGAGCTTCAGCAAATGGTCAAAGCATTCGAAAGCAGACGCAACCTGCTCTACAACAAGCTCATGGCCATCGAAGGGGTAAAGCCCAACCTGCCGGCAGGCGCATTCTATATGTTCCCCGACATCAGCCACTATTTTGGCAAAAGCGATGGACAACGCACCATCCGCAACAGTTACGACCTCTGCCTCTATCTGTTGAGCGAAGCCCATGTGGCGCTGGTGAGCGGCGAAGCCTTCGGCAATGAGGAATGCATAAGGTTTTCGTATGCCGCCTCCGAAGAACAGATCGTAGAGGCTGTAAGACGCATCGAATTAGCACTTAAGAAACTGAGCTAAAGCATATTATCATTGGAAAAGTTTCTGACCCCAGCTGAAGCCCTTGGACTGCTCGATCAATTCGGCAGCCAGCGCATCATGGTCATTGGCGACGTGATGCTCGATGCCTATATTTTCGGAAAAGTTGACCGCATTTCGCCCGAAGCACCTGTGCCGGTGGTTTCGGTCAAAGAACGCACCAGCCGACTTGGAGGCGCGGCCAATGTGGCCCTTAATCTGCATGCCCTTGGCGCCGAGCCGTTTATGGTCTCGGTGATTGGCAATGATGCCCGCGGCGAGGAGTTTATTCATTTATGTCACCAATTGGGAATCAGCACCGAAGGCATTGTAAGACTCGGCGACCGCCCTACCACCACCAAGTTTCGCGTCATTGGCAACAATGTGCAGATGCTGCGTGTGGACGAAGAAACCACCAAGCAGGTGGACGACAGTGTTACTGACAAAATGCTGCAAATCGTCGCCTCCGCGATCGATCAGAACAACATACGAGGCATTGTTTTCCAAGACTATGACAAGGGCGTGATCAGCTCCTGTCTCATTAAAAAAGTCGTGGAAATCGCTCTTGAGCACAATATACCCGTGGCCGTTGATCCCAAAAAGCGGCACTTCATGGATTACAAAAAGGTGAGCCTGTTCAAGCCTAACCTGAAGGAGTTGCGCGAAGGCCTCAACCTTACGTACGAGATCAATCTTTCGAACCTGCCCGAAGCCGTGAGCCTGCTTCAGGAGAAGCTTGAAGCCGAAATGGTGATGGTAACCCTTTCGGAAAAAGGCGTTTACATCCAGGAGAAGAGCGGCGTACAAACCAAAGGACATCATCTGCCAGCATTTTTGCGCAACATAGCCGATG
>DAIOUP010000130.1:0-5953 GCA_036759465.1 Bacteroidales bacterium | reverse complement strand
GCATATATCAATGTGAATTAATCTGTTTAGCTTGTAACAACAGCCCAAATAGCAGATATACAAGGCATTAAAAATTAAAGGGTGAAATGAAGCCAATTACCAAAGCATTAGTATTCTTCCTCGCCGTAATAGCTCCGCTTATCATTGTAACTTTTTCGCTCCGCAAGCCCCCAGAAGACCGGACACGGATCAACGAGTTGCGGGAAAGGTACACAAAAGGGCATCAGCCGGGCGTAGACCATGGCAAGTTTGCCATATTGCAGCAGAACTTCGACAATCCGCACCAGATCACGGCAGCTTGCCTGTCGTGCCACACCGAGCGCGGCCATGAGCTGTTGAACAGTCCGCACTTTACCTGGGAACGCGAAGATTTTATCCCCGGCAAAGGTGTTGTTTACATCGGCAAGAAAAACCTGATCAACAACTTTTGCACCGGCGTTCAATCCAACGAAGGCAGTTGTATGAAGTGCCATGCCGGCTACGGATGGGGAGATAAGTCGTTCGACTTTAATAACCCCTTCAACATCGACTGCGTTGTTTGCCACGACAATACCGGCACTTATCAAAAAGCTTCCGGCATGGCCGGTTATCCGGTGATGGGCGAAAACGGACCCGATTTTAAAGCAATCCTTGCCAGCGTTGGTCAGCCTGCCAGCCAAAGCTGCGGCAACTGCCACTTTTTTGGCGGAGGAGGCAATAATGTGAAGCACGGCGATCTTGAAGTTGCCCTGCTGACCGCAGGCCGTCAGGTGGATGTGCATATGGGCGTCGATGGCATTCACATGAAATGTGTAGACTGTCACACCGCCGAAAATCACAAGATGAAAGGCCGCTACTTCGGCATCACTGCAACGGGCAACAACCGCCTGAGCTGCGAAGGCTGCCACACTTCCACACCACATGTGCGCAGCATTCTCAACGAACATACCATTAAGGTTTCCTGCCAGGCATGCCATATCCCGGTCTATGCCAAGGTGAATGCTACCAAGATGAACTGGGACTGGAGCACAGCCACCAAAAAAGTGGACGGGAAAGGCTTCGAGGTCAAGGATGAAGATGGCAATATCCTCTACACTTCAGCCAAAGGCGATTTCAAATGGGAGAAAAACGTTAAACCGGAATATGCGTGGTTCAATGGAACAGCCGACCATCTGCTGATTACCGACAAAATTGATACCACAGACAAAGTGCTCAAGATCAACAAACTGTTTGGCGATTACAAGGATAAAGACAGCAAGATTGTTCCCGTGAAGGTGCATCGCGGACGCCAGCCCTTTGACCCCGAAACCTTGCATGTGTTGCAGGCTAAGCTTTGGGACCGCTCGCAAGGCCAGGGGGCTTTGTGGCTCGATCTCAACTGGGACAGCGCCATTATAAAAGGGATGGAATATGCGGGATTGCCTTACAGCGGGAAGTATGCTTTCATCGATACTGAGGTTTATCTGCCAGTTAATCACATGGTTTCGCCTGGGCAAGAGGCTGTGAGTTGCAAAGAATGCCACACCCGTAGCAATGAGGGAAGGCTAGCCGGGCTCAACGACTTTTATATGCCGGGCCGCGATCGCAACAAAACCGCCGATATGGCCGGACGTCTGCTCCTCATTCTGTCGTTTGCAGGGGTGGCCGGACATGCCGGATTTCGTTTAATGGCCGCACGAAAGAACAGAAAGAACGCATAACCTTCAAGCATTATGAACAAGCATAAAAAAGTCTATATCTATAAAGGGTTTGAACGTTTCTGGCATTGGAACCAGTCGCTGCTCATCTTTATTCTCGCCATCACCGGCTTCGAAATCCATAGCTCCTATAACCTGCTGGGCTACGACACCGCCGTCGACATTCACAACAAGGCAGCCTGGGGTTTTATTATCCTGATCGTGTTTGCCATCTTCTGGCATTTTACTACAGGCGAGTGGAAGCAATACCTGCCTACTACCGAAAACCTTAAAGCACAGCTCGATTTCTACCTCTTCGGCATTTTTCGTAATGCCCCGCACCCCACCAAAAAGACCGTGCTGAGCAAGCTTAACCCGCTACAGCGTTTAGTTTACCTCGGACTTAAAATTCTGGTCATTCCCATCATGGTAACCACCGGCCTTGCCTATATGTTTTATCGTTATCCGCAGGGCGACAAAATTGAAGCCACCAATATTCAAAATCTTGAGCTGGTGGCTGTGTTGCACACCCTTGGCGCTTTTGTGCTGCTCTCATTTGTGGTGGTTCACCTTTATCTGATTACCACCGGACACACCGTCACATCCAACCTTAAAGCCATGATCACAGGCTGGGAAGAGCTTGAAGTAGAAGAAAGCCAATCCGATGAAACCAATAAGGAGAATGCATTATGAGCGTCGCCCGAACTTTAACATATTGCCTTACGGTAATGGTTGCCAGTGTTTTGTTAAGTTCCTGTGGAAGTAAGTCTGGCCAGCAAAACCAAGAACAGGACGAGACAGCCGTCCTGCTTTCGTGGCTCAACGAAAACGGCAATTGGATCAATTCGCAACAGGTACCAGCCATCATAACAGCCACAGAGGCCTACGAGTCCATGAACAGCAATACCCTTTTCATCGACCTACGCGACCCATCGCAATTTGCTGCCGGCCATATCCCGCGTGCGATCAACATAGTGCCAGCCGAACTGATCGAATACCTTGACAATCGCCTCGATATCAACGCTTTCGACAAGGTGATTTTCGTTTGCAGCCGCGGTCAGCTTTCTGCATGGGTCAATGGCATTGTCAGGTTGCTGGGCTACAACAATACTTTTTCCATCCGCTACGGACTCAATGCCTGGGACACCTCGTTTGCCGCTTCGGGTTGGGACAAGGTGGTAAGCGATAAATACTCCGACCACCTGGCATACGGAGCGGGTGAAAAACCGGTAGAAAAGTTCGACTTGCCCAAAATAATGACAGGTAAAAAGACCGGTTACGAAATTGCCCACGAAAGAGCTTCAGCCTTATTGGCCGAAACCACCGATCAACACTTCATTGAGTTTGATACACTTGTGGCCCATCCCGAAAGGTACTTTCTCGCAAACTATTGGTCGTCAACCGACTATGAAGAAGCCGGTCATTTGCCCGGAGCGTTTCAGTTTAGCCCCCGCATATCGCTGGCTGCCGATGCTATGTTGCATAACATTCCATCCGACCGAAAAGTGGTGGTATTTTGCTTCACAGGCCACCACTCGGGACACTCCGTAGCTTTTCTGCGCATGTTGGGCTACGATGCCTATTCCTTACTTTACGGTAGCAATGCCTTCATGCACAGCAAGATGACCCGAGAAGGCTGGCCGTCCTCGCACGCATGGAGCGATATTCAGAAAAATACATTTCCCCTTACCCGGGCAGCCGCTGGGCCGGTTTCGGCTGGCGGACAGATCAAGAAAGCCGCCCAGGGAGGTTGTTAAACAATAAACAATAAGGAATCATGGATAATACACCTAAACCTTACATGAATGCCTATCTGGCCGGTTTCCTGCTCGGTCTGGTATTGCTGGCCTCGTTTTTCATCACCGGAAGGGGATTGGGGGCCAGCGGAGCAGCCAAGAGCGTGGTCATTGAAACCGTTGGTCATGTGGCTCCCGATTATGCCAAAGAGCACCCGTTTTATGCTGCCTTTTTTGCCGATGGCGATGGTCGTCCAATGAAAAACTGGCTGGTTTATCTCGTGGCCGGACTGCTCGGCGGGGCTTTTTTTTCCGGTTTTGTTTCCGGAAGGGCTGGTTTTGCCATCGACAAAGGCCCACGCTTGAGCAATGCAGGCCGTCTTATTTTCGCAACTCTGGGAGGTATTCTTTTCGGCATAGGCTCACAATTCGGACGCGGATGCACCAGCGGCGCAGCCCTTAGCGGGATGGCCGTACTCTCTACAGCAGGTTTCCTGACGATGATTTTCATCTTCGGAACAGGTTACGTTATTGCATACTTTTTCAGAAAACTCTGGATACATTAATTCGCAGCATCATGGGACCACTTATTCCACAAGGCTTTATCAATCCCGACCTAAATCTGTTTTTTGCTTTTGTCATTGGTCTGGGCTTTGGTTACGTGCTCGAGCAGGGAGGTTTTTCCAACTCCCGAAAGCTCGCCGGCGTATTCTATGGCTACGATTTTGTGGTGCTGCGGGTGTTTTTCACTGCAGCCATCACGGCGCTTCTTGGTATTCAGCTCTTTGGCTATCTGGGCTGGCTCGAGGTTGATATGCTCTACATCAATCCCACCTACCTCTGGTCGATCATTGCCGGCGGGGTGATCATGGGCTTTGGTTTCATTCTTGGCGGTTTTTGCCCTGGAACAAGCATGGTAGCTGCGGTTATCGGCAAGATTGATGCCATGTTTTTTGTGATAGGCATGTTGATAGGCGTCTTCCTTTTCGGGCAGTTCTATAATGTCTTCGAACCCATTTACTTGGGAAGTTTTCTCGGCAACCTGCTTGTTTACGATTCACTGGGCTTGTCGCGCGATGTGTTTGTCCTCATACTGGTCATTGTAGCCCTTGCAGCTTTCATCATCACACGTAAGATCGAAGACAGCGTTAATGGTCTGCCGGTGACCAAAGGACTTTTTCATCCTTCCTACACCGGGCCGTTTGCAATGATGCTTGGCCTGGCTCTGTTGCTATTTGTCCTACCGCAACGCCCAAAGGCGGCCTGGAATGAAGTTTCGGCCGATAAACTTTTGGAGAAAATGGCTAATCCCGGCCGATATGTAGATACCGACGAATTGGCGTGGAAGCTATTGCACCCTCAAAGCAACGATCTATTTGTTGTGGATGTACGAAAAGCTGAAGATTTTGCCCAATTTAGCCTGCCCGGCTCGGTCAATATTCCTCTTGCCGATATCATTTCGCCAGTTTCGCTTAATACCTTGCGTACGGCTTCCGGACAACCGGTATTAGTGAGCTATTCGACAACCGATGCCGAAGCAGCCTGGCTTTCGGCCAGCAGGGCAGGGGTAGAGAATCTCAAATTGCTGAAGGGTGGCTTGAATGGTTTTGTTGAGGACATATTTGTTAATCAATATGTTGCAAAATCCTACGAGGAATCCGAACAATTCCGGCAGCGCTTTCGCACTGATGCCAAACAAATGTTCACAACAGGCGCAGCAGTAACAGCCAAAACAGCATCACCAGCTGTGGTGCCTGCTGCGGCAAAACCTACACCGGGTGCTAAAGGAGGTTGCTAACATCAAAAATGAACGCCATGCAAAATATCAATGATAAAATGCTTACCGGTGCAGCCCTGCTTTTTGTAGGAGCGTTATTATTTGCGCTGCTCGTGCAGTGGTGGCTCGCCCCTGCTTATCAAACCGACAATACTGTGCTGCATCAGCGGCTAATATCGGGAGAACTGATCGTGAAGCCCTGGCAGCTGAATCAGGAGCTCTCGGAGGATAAACTCAAGAATGTTGCGCTCGTGCTTCTAGATGGGGCTAAATTCGAAGGTGCAGGACAATTTGGAAGCAAGACTGAAGTGTCCGCAGCGGCAATTCTTTCACAGCAAACCTTGTCGTTTCTGAAAAATAAGGAGAAGGTTTATATCCTTGCCGAAGATGAATCGAGTGCTCTTGCCACAGCATGGCTTTTGCAGGCCAAGGGCTACACCAATGTTTATGCGCTGGCAAACAATCCAGACTTTATTGACAAAAGTGTGTTAAACGATTACCAGCCCCGATGGGCACAAACAACAGCCGAAAAGGCGCGTTACGATTTCAATAGGTTTTTTGGAACACCCGCCGCTCAGCCGCGGTCGGTTGGATCATTTCCCGTTCCCACGGGGCAACCGCAGGTGAAAAAAGCCGCCGGAGGCTGCTAACCTAAATTCGCAATATTAATAGCCGGAACTTTTATGGTTCCGGCTTTTTTGTGCCTGACGGAGTTCTCGATTTAATTATACGTCCCATAATCAGAATTTTTGTATTATTTTGGCATCTTTTCATAGCTCCACATT
>DAIOUP010000129.1:0-5999 GCA_036759465.1 Bacteroidales bacterium | reverse complement strand
CTCTGGACCAGTACCGGCGATGGACAGTTCAGCGATCCAACCATTTTAAATCCGGTTTACACACCCGGTGAAAACGATGCAAGCTCCGGAAACGTTCAGCTTAGCGTTCTGGCCACCGCCCTGCCCGGATGCAGCAATCAAAGCGAATCGCGTCAGCACACCATTTACCTGCCACCTATCGTGGAGTTGACCGACAGCCTTGAGGCTTGTGCTAATACTGCCGGTATCGAACTTACCGCCTTAACCCAGAACAACCTTCTGCAGCTTTGGTGGACCAATGGTGACGGTACCTTTGCCGACAGCAGCGCACTGACTACTATCTATGTACCTGGTGTTCAGGACATCGCAGCAGGTCAGGTGATACTTTATCTAAGCGCCACCGGTTTGGGAGAGTGCACTACCCTTACCGACAGCATCACCTTGCAAATTCATCAGGTGCCATCGGTTATCATTCCTACTGCCGTCGATCTGTGTCATTGCGGTGATATGAATCTGGAAGTCAACCTCGTCGGAACAGCGCCCTGGCAGTTGATGCTGGCCGATAGCAGCATGGTGATTGCAGAAACCAATCCCTATCTTTTGAATCTGAATCTGACAAGCAGTGCTGCAGTGCAGTTTATCCACGTTGCCGACGCTCACTGCGCTCAGGAAATTGTAGCCTCAACAATGGTCAACGTCTGGCATATCCCTGTTCAAATGGCTAAGCCTGCAGGAGCCGACAGCGTAGATTTTCTGAATGGCTACAATACAAACTACATCATAAGTACACTCGAATACGCCCAATCCTACAGAGTGGAGCTTGAGCCTGCAAATGCCGGCACCCTTGCACTTACCGAAATGTCGGTGGCAATTAACTGGAATCCTGACTTCAGGGGCATTGCCTCATTAAAGGCACAGGCCTCCAATTTCTGTGGCGACGGCCCATGGTCCGAAGCGAAGAGCATTAAGGTAAAGAGCACCATCGGCCTCGACGAACTTTCTTCAGGAAACATTAAGGTGTGGCCAAATCCAAGCCGCGGCAACTTCCACATGGAAGCGGTCAATCTGCGTTCGGGCCAGGTAATGGTTGAAATTTCGGATCTCTCAGGCAGAGTGGTTTACAGAAAACAAATGCCCGTTTATGACAAAATCCTCCGGATGGATTTCGACATTCAGGGCTGGAGCCAAGGCATTTACCTACTGCAGCTTTCCGGAACATACGATAGGACAACCCAACGTATTGTGTTGAAATAAAACTACTTAATGAATCCGGGAAACCGTCCGGGATGCCCTGTTCCGGACGGTTTTTATTTTAATCTTGTCGGGAAAAAGAAAATAAATTGGACATGTTGGGTGTAACGGGGTATTATTACTATCTTTGCGCCCCTGAATCGGCATAAAAAGCGACAGGTATAGTTCTTTCAGGCGAAAGAGAGAAACATCGGGGCATAGCGCAGCCCGGCTAGCGCACCTGCTTTGGGAGCAGGGGGTCGCAGGTTCGAATCCTGCTGCCCCGACCAGAGACCACCACAATCTCGTTTGGAGAGATGGCAGAGTGGTTGAATGCGGCGGTCTCGAAAACCGTTGTCCGCCCTCCGGCGGACCGGGGGTTCGAATCCCCCTCTCTCCGCCAACCCAAAGCAGGCCCTCCCGAGTATTCGGGAGGGTTTTTGCTTTCGGGCAGCCGCTGTGCTTGCACAAGCGGAAATACCTGAAAGCAAAAAAAAGACTCGCACAGCGAGTCGTCCCTACTTTGGGTTGAAGCCCTACCACCAGGGATCAGCGAAGCTAATCCCCCAAACTTGTTTGAGGTCGGGCTTAGGCTTTTGGGGCATAGGGCCGAAGGCCCTTGCCGAATCGGTTGAAGCCCCACAACCAGGAATCAGCGAAGCTAATCCCCCGTCGTGCTTGCACGATCGGTAGAGCCTGAAAGCAACAACAAGACTAGCAAAGCATATATTGTCAACTTTGTGATGAAGCGGCTATGCGATGCAACAATATGATTAAGATTGGACTTTGGCTGCATTAATTGTACAACTAACCTTGATGCCTAAAATCTTTGGTTTGTTTGTTTATGAATTATTTAATGGTGTTAATAGGGCGTTTACCCATGTTTCGGTAGGCGCTGTGCCGGATTATTCAGGTCTGTGGGCGGGCATCCGGCATGGTGCTTACCTCATTTATATCCCAACCCACCTCTTCACTCAACTTTAGTTATACACCCAATTCATGATGTATAACCATAACTGTAGAACAAGGCGCATTACGCGAATCCATTTCAAAACTAATCATTCATCGGGTGAATAAAACCCACGCAACACCGTCTTTTATAGCTAAATTCTTCATCTTAGGTTGTTGTCTTCAATAAGTCGAAAATACTAAAATCTATTATTTACGCCAAGCTAATGTTGACAAATCCTTATCATTCTTTCGAAAAATATCAGCATTAAGTCCATTAATCCGTACCTTTTATCGTAATACTGCACAAAAATACCTCAGCCCTCCGACAAAACTTGTCGCAACAACCTACTCCTTACCATTAATTCAATTGTTTGCGTACCAGATAGTTTCTGACGCTTCTTTTCTCATTCAATTTTCTTTTGTTAAAGCACAGCTAACTATTCACCGCAGCTCAATCACTCTAACCACTCTTTTTTTTGACAATCCATAACCATGCTTCACACCTTGTCTTTCCCTATCTTGCACCAAAAACGCATGCACTGGTTTTTGCTCATATTGGCCGGACTGTTCGAGGTGGCCTTTGCCTTTTGTCTTGGTAAGGCACGCCTTAGCAGTGGCAACGAGATGTGGCTGTGGTATACTGGTTTTGCCATCTCGCTTATTCTCAGCATGTCGTTGCTCATCAAAGCCACCCAGATGCTGCCCATTGGTACTGCTTATGCGGTGTGGACTGGCATAGGTGCTGCCGGCACTGCCCTGCTGGGCATCATCGTGTTTAAAGAGCCTGCAGGCTTTTTGAGGGTATTTTTTCTGGTGATGCTCATCGCAAGTATCGTCGGACTCAAAGCGGTTTCGCCACACCATTAATATTACACAACAAAAAAGGCCGTCTCCGGTGGGACACGGCCTTAGGCGAATGAAAAAACTCCCATTAGAAAGCGAAGCTTGGCTCGCTGATCAGGCTGAAGGGGTCGAGCTTAAGGTCGGGGATGATTCCTAGTGTTTTACGGTCAGCTACACCATCGCGCTGCAGCTGACCTCCAATGATTTCAACCTCCGACCAATACTCCGCAAGGAGATTCGAAGCGGCCTCTTTGGCCATGTCGAGCAGATCCATGAGCTTATTATGCAGGCGTGCTCCGGATACATCGGACGAAAGCTTACGCAATGAATAATGTATGGCGGTAGCTTCGCCATCGCCCAGATCGAAATTTTGCTGAAGCATCTTTGCGAGCTTGACGAGGATGTCGGCCTCAGGTTTTACGGGGAGCAGGTTATGGCCAAGCTTTTTGCGTTCGGCGAGCAGGGAGCAATATGTCACAATCATCTCCACAAATACCTCTCTGGCCGTAGTGAATTCCTTTTCGGAGGTTTTCACCGCCACCACCCTTCCGAAGGACTTTTGCCGATTAATGAGCGTAATACGCTGGAGAAGCTGTTCCGGCATTAAAAGCTTCGATGACACAGCTTCGGCCGCCAGTTTGAAGGCCAGGGCTTTACGCAACTCGGGATCGAGATCGACATCATAAGTTCCCATCAGATGTTCATCAATTGCCGCTTCTACATCGGACAGGGCTACTTTCGATTTACCAGCAGCAACGGCTTTTCGCTTCATGTTTTCTATAAGGCCTTTCACACCCGAATTGGGGTGTCCGTCGGGCAAATTGGCGTTGATGACTTCCACAATCTGCTCGTAATCGCTTTCCACCTGCCCGGGTTTAAGCAACATCCTTATGAGGTCAGCTCGTTTGTCGCGCTTGAGGTGCTTTACTTCAATCTGAATGCCAAAGCGTCCATCGCGGATAAGAGCTTCATCGAGATCTTGATAGCGATTTGTGGCCCCAATGAAGATGATCTTTCTGTTGGTGTCGAGTCCGTCCATAAAAGTGAGCAGGGTGTTCAGTATGGATTTAGCATCATAGGCCACAGGTCCATTAACGTTTTTTTCGCGATTGGAGAAAGCATCGAGCTCATCGAAAAAAATGATGCAAGGCGTCTTTATTGAAGCATTATTCAAAAAATCGCGCAGATGGGATGCGCCAAATCCTGCATAGCGCTGGCCGTTGACCTCGGCGGACGATAGGTAGTGGAATGGAATGTTTACCTCGTTGGCAAAGGCCTTAGCCAAATAGGTCTTGCCCGAACCGGGAGGCCCATAGAGCAGAACGTTGTGAAAAGGGCTAATATCCAATGCATCAAATCGCTCAGGTTCTCTCAATCCCAGCATCATCAAGTTGAAAAGCGCCTTCACTTCTTCCATGCCAGCCACATCTTCAAGCGTATGCAATTTCTTTTGTAAATCCGTAGCCGGTCGGATATGCTCTGGTTCATCGATGATAATCCGCCCTGTCTCCTTATCTACATGCATCGAAAATGCCAAAACCCGATCTTGCCTGACACATTCAACAAACACTCCGGCGTAATTGCTGATCAGGCCATCCCCCCCTGTAAATAATGAATCTTCCGGGATAACTGATGAACGAATTTCCACCTCAGGAGGCTGTGTCAAACCTTCTGTTTTCTTGATAATTTCCCGGATCAGCTGCCTGAACATCAACACATTCGTCTCGGGCATCACATGTTCCATACGATGCGATAGAATGTTTCGTGCTGCAAGATGGATGATGCCTACATTGGAAAGTTCGCCGGCAATTTTTCCTTCAGTAAGTTCACGGAACGATGCAATCGAGAGCGACATACACATCGAAAAGAAGTGATAAAGGTCAGGTTGAGCCTGAGTGATGCTGTTAGAGGAATTGCTCAGGCGGATAAACTTCTTAAGTTCGTCAGTGCTGAAGGTATTGTTGCTGAACAAACTTTCGTCCTCCTCCTCAACCTTTCCCTCTAAAATGATCTTAAACTCCTCGATGGGGTAACCGAAGAATTCCTGCATATTGTCATCTACAATGACCTGAACAATCACATAATGGTAAGCAAGCGCATTGGCCACTTCTCCGTCAAGGCCTTGAAAGAACAATGAATCCTCCCCAATTTCTTCAGGCGCTTCTTTACGCATGGCCTCATACAGGGCATTTCGTATGTTGGCGCTTTGGTTAAAACTGGTTAAGCGAATCACGATGAGCCTTCCGGGTTCGAGTCTTCCTAACATCTTAGGAATACCATCAAAAGCCGCCTTACCCTCTTCCACCTTAACTGTTTTTTTTCCAGTCAGCTCAATCCCCAACTGATCGAGCACGGCCACATCCTTTCTGCTGCTGTAATAAAACACAGGTTCCATATGCCCCATGATTTTCCAGCGCAGCTGATTTTTGAGCAGTTGACCCAGTTTATCGTAAAAATGGTTAAGGTGAGGCCACTTCTCTTTCAAGGAACTAGTCGCATTTTCTAGTCGCATTATTTCCGCCTCCAACGATAAATGATGAGAATTCAACCATGCAAGGCGTGGTATCAACCCAGTAAGGCCAATGGCAAGCATGATTTCATTTTCAGGTCTGTTGATGGTGCTGCGTATTTTTTTTGGGGAATGTGTGAACTCCTGCAATTCAGATAACGCTATATCATAATCCTCCAATTCAGGATTGAAAACCTTGATAATTTCCAAAGGCCAGGTAAAGGAGTCGGGTTGGCCTGGCTTCTTCGATTCCAATTGAGGCAAATACGGTCGAAGTAAAAGGTCCTTATCAATGTCGAGGTGGTCGGCTATCGCTTCTCTGCCCTCAGGCGTGTGTAGCATCGCCAGTGCAAGGTGATTAACTTCTGGCGTCGTTCCACCAAGAACGACAGCCTTTTGCATAATCAACTTTAATGCTTCGGATATTTTATTAGGTTTCACGATTGTGGTTTATTTAACTGATTTATAATACTTTATACATATATTT
>DAIOUP010000128.1:0-6031 GCA_036759465.1 Bacteroidales bacterium | reverse complement strand
CCAATATACTTATTTATTGTCTATAAATAAAGACATTTAACCTAAAACCGGATGAAAAAGAAAATCGTTATTATTGGTGGAGGTGTGGCAGGCTTATCGGCAGGAATATATGCTGCGCGCAATGGTTTTGATACCGAAATCTTGGAAATGCACACGGTGGCCGGTGGGCTGTGCACGGCATGGACACGCATGGGTTACCACTTCGACTATTGCCTTCACTGGCTGGTAGGCACTTCAAAAGGCGCCTTCCACAACATTTGGAAAGAAACAGGCGTAATTGATGAAAGCACGGTAGTTATTGACCACGAAATTCACTCCGAGACCATTTTGCCCGATGGAAGAAAATTTGTGATTTATTCCAACATCGATCGCTGGGAAAAATATTTGCTAGAGCTTGCCCCAGAGGATGCAAAATCAATTAATAGGATGTGCAGCGATATGCGTAAAAGCGCACACCTAGAGCCATTTAACGATCCACCTGGCTTGCGTTCGGCAGGCACCTATATCAGCAGCCTTTTCAAAATAATGCCTGTTGTTCGTGTCATTCAAAAATTCGGACGCAAAACATGCAGTGAATATTTTGATCGCTTAAACTTCAAAAATACGTTGCTCAGAGATGCGCTTTACCTCAGCTATGGCGAAAAGGATTTTTCCGCGATGGTGTTCATCTTCATGCTTGGATGGTTTAATCAGAAAAATGCCGGTTACATTATCGGAGGCTCCTACCCTCTTGCCCAACGCATGCTGAATACCTACATAGAGGAAGGTGGCCGAATGAGTTTCGGAAAAAAGGTTGAAAGCATTATTGTTCAAAACAATACGGTAAATGGAGTAGTGCTTTCGGACGGCGCGAAAATTGAAGCCGATTATGTGATTGCAGCCTGCGACGGATATTCCACTATTTTCAAAATGCTCGGCGGAAAGTATGTTTCATCAAAAGTGCGGAAAGCATACGACAAATGGCCATTATTTACAGCACTGGTTCAGGTGTCGTTTGGTGTGAACCGAAAGATGAACGGCAGTATCCCAATCATCAATGTAATGAGCCCCGGCAAACAGCTGGGAATCACTAAGCTTAGCAGTGGTTACGGCATCATGAATTACAGCTTCGACCCCAGTATGGCTCCCGAAGGAAAAACTACACTTGTTATTCGTTTCGAAAGTCCCTGGGAACTGTGGGAATCGCTTGACAAACAACAATACAAGGACGCTAAAGAGAAAACGCTTGCAGATGCATTGGCCCTGCTTGAAGAACACTACCCAGGTATCTCGGCCGATGTTGAGGTTATTGACGTAGCAACGCCGAAGACAACAGCACGATATACAGGTGTGCGCAAAGGCGCTTACCAAGGTTTCCTTCCAACAAGCCAAAACATGATGAAGTCGCTTGATATGACCCTACCTCGACTGAAAAAGTTTTACATGGCCGGCCAATGGCTCTTCCCCGGCGGCGGATTGCCACCATCCGCTCAAACAGGCAAGTGGGCGGTGCAGTACATTTGTAAAGAAGAGGGCATCCTGTTTAAAAATTGATAACACAATCCATTATAAATCAATTTAATATCAAAACCAATATGAGCGAATTCGACAACGAAAAGAAAAACAGGAACTGCAACAAAACCCACAGTTCCGACGCGGTTTACGGTCTTGGCCTGATTGGTGCCGCCGTTTACTACATCAGCATCGCAACCTCTTTCTGGGGAGGCGTGCTTGGATTCCTGAAAGCCCTGGTTTGGCCGGCGTTTTTGGTTTATGAGGTGTTGAAAGCGCTGGCGGGTTGAGAGTATTCAAAGATTCAAGATTCGTAGATTTGGGATTCAAGATTCGAAAATCCAGAAATTGGGAGGAATAGCTATTACTTCCGACGATACACATTGATAATTTGCTGATTAAGTACAATTGATTTGGAACTTCGGCGGACAAGTTCTAGTTTAATCTGCCAATAAACAAACAACGGTCTCCCACAGGGAAGCCGTTGTTTGTTTGAGCAGACCGTGATAGATTGCCTATACCTCAATGGGCGCCGGATTTTCGTAGGCTTCCATTGGCAAACATGTACACACTAAGTTGCGGTCGCCATAGGCATCGTCGATGCGACCAACAGGCATAAAATATTTATCGACAGTCATGCCGGCCAAAGGAGCCACCGCTTTTTCGCGACTATAGGGCAAGTTGTAATTGGCATCCAGTACGACATCTAGCGTATGGGGAGCATTGCTCACCACATTATTGTGTTTTTCGGCCCTGCCTTCTTCCACTTCGGCAATCTCGGCCCTGATGGCGATCATGGCATCGATGAAGCGGTTCATCTCGCGCAGTGGCTCGCTTTCGGTAGGCTCAACCATCAATGTACCATGAACAGGGAATGCTACCGTGGGTGCATGGAAACCATAGTCCATCAAACGTTTGGCGATATCCACCACCGTGATGTCGGCCGTGCGGCTAAACTGATTGCAGTCGAGGATCATCTCGTGTGCTACGGTACCTTTGTTACCTGTATAAAGGATAGGATAATAATTTTTCAGGCGTTCTTTCATGTAGTTGGCGTTCAGGATGGCAATCTTGGTAGCATAGGTAAGACCCTCGGCACCAAGCATTTTAATGTAGCCATAAGAGATGGGCAGAATGAGAGCACTGCCGAAAGGTGCCGCCGAAACAGCCTTTATTGCCATATCTCCACCGGTTTTTACCATAGGATGTCCTGGCAGGAATGGCACCAGATGAGCGGCTACGCCAATGGGACCAACGCCGGGACCTCCGCCGCCATGCGGGATAGCAAAGGTTTTGTGCAGGTTGAGGTGGCAAACATCGGCGCCAATAAAACCAGGGCTTGTTAGGCCAACCTGGGCATTCATATTTGCACCATCCATATATACCTGGCCACCATAACTGTGAACGATGTCGATGAGCTCGGTGATGCCTTTTTCAAAAACGCCGTGGGTCGAAGGATAGGTAACCATCACAGCAGCCAGCTTTTCGGCATGGAGTTCGGCCTTTGCACGCAAATCGTTCAGATCAACATTGCCCTGATC
Organism: Bacteroidales bacterium; assembly: GCA_036759465.1. Lineage (GTDB taxonomy): Bacteria > Bacteroidota > Bacteroidia > Bacteroidales > F082 > JALNZU01. The sequence continues at coordinate 2,999 of DAIOUP010000128.1, read as the reverse complement.
GTCGCATTTAACCACGACCACTTCCATTCCGGCCATCACGGCGCTGGCAGGGTTGGTGCCATGTGCCGAACTCGGGATCAGGCATACGTTGCGATGCCCTTCGCCCCGCGACTGGTGATAAGCCCTGATGACCAAGAGGCCGGTGTATTCGCCACTGGCGCCGCTGTTAGGCATAAACGACATGGCGCTGAATCCTGTGATCTCGCAAAGGGCCCTTCCAAGTTCATCAATAAGCATAGCATATCCTTCGGCCTGTTCGGCAGGTACAAAAGGGTGAAGCTGAGCAAACTCCGGCCAGGTGAGCGAAAACAGTTCAGAAGCAGCATTGAGTTTCATGGTGCACGATCCGAGGGGGATCATGGTGCGGTTGAGTGCCAGATCGCGATTTTCGAGACGTTTCATGTAGCGCATCATATCCGTTTCGGAATGATACGAATTGAAGATCGGATGGGTCAGGATATCTGATTGTCGCTCAAAGCCATTCAGCGATGGCCTGCCTTCGGTTTGCGATTTTACTGTGGCTGTGATGGCACGTCCTGTTAGGCTGCTCAGCACATGAATAATTCTTGTCAGGTCCTCACGGGTCGTTGTTTCATCGAGGCTGATACCGAAATGCTTTTCGTCGATGTATCGGAAGTTGATGCGTGCACCTTCGGCGGCAACACGAAGCGTTGATGTGCCGAAGCCTTCGGGCATGGCAATCTTCAAGGTATCGAAATAGTGTGTATTGAGTTGACGATAGCCGGCTTTTCCGACGGATAAAGCCAGTTCGTGGGTCAGTTCGTTGATGAGGCCTGCAATATTGCGCAGCCCTTCTGGGCCATGATAAGCAGCATAAAATCCTGCCATGGTAGCGAGCAATGCCTGAGCGGTGCAAATGTTAGAAGTAGCCCTTTCGCGTTTGATGTGCTGCTCGCGGGTTTGGAGCGCCATTCGCAACGCAGGGCGGCCTTTGCTATCTTTCGAAACCCCGATTATACGTCCGGGGATATTGCGCTTGTAAGCTTCTGTTGTAGCGAAGTAGGCTGCGTGAGGTCCGCCATAACCTAGCGGAATACCAAAACGCTGTGTTGTGCCCACCGCCACATCGGCACCCCATTCGCCGGGAGGGGTAATCAGTACCAGACTAAGAAGATCAGCTGCCACAGCCACCTGAACCCCAGCCTGCTTCAGGCTCTTTACCAAAGCTTTGTTGTCGTGAATCTGCCCATACTGATCCGGATATTGCAGAAGCGCCCCAAACCAGTGCTCGTCGGGTTGTGCATCGGCAAAGCTGCCAACAACAACTTCTATTCCAAGCGGCTCAGCACGCATCATAATAACGTCGAGGGTTTGCGGGAACACACCGTCCGACACAAAAAAACGATTGGCACCGGATTTAACCTGCTGCCGCGAACGGGAATTGTAAAACATGATCATGGCTTCGGCTGCCGCAGTTGCTTCGTCAAGCAGCGAGGCATTGGCAATTGGCATGGCCGTAAGGTCGCAAACCATGGTCTGGAAGTTGAGCAAAGCCTCCAGCCTGCCCTGTGAGATCTCGGCCTGATAAGGCGTGTAGGCCGTGTACCATCCCGGATTTTCCAACACATTGCGCTGAATTACCGATGGCGTAATGGTATTGTAATATCCCATGCCAATATAGGTCTGGAACAACTGGTTCTTTGAAGCTAGCTCGCGAAGGTGCCTGAGGTATTCGTTTTCGCTCATGCCCTTTGGCAGGTTGAGCGGTGAGTCAAGTCGTATATTGTCGGGTAAAATCTCATATAGGAAATGATCCATACTGTTCATTCCAAGTGAGGAAAGCATCATGTCCACTTCCTTGCTGTCGGGACCAATGTGTCGTCTAAGAAATTCATTTTGAGCCATATAGGTCAAGCTTTATAGCATTATATTGTTTGTTTGGAACTTGTTCGTAAAAACACGTCAAAGGTAGGAAATGTTCTGCCATACTGTTTAAAAACCAGCTGTTAACTGTTAATATTTTCACAAAAAGAAGCCGTTAAAGAGGGTATTGCGCAAAAACATTCCTGGCGAAACAATTGTCGAAGGCAGAAAAAATGCATCAATGATTCAGCAAAATCCAGATCGAACATAATACTTATGGCTGTTAAGCCCTGCAGGTAATAAAAAAACCGTCCGCTTTTGTGCAGACGGTCAATTAATTTGGTTGGGCCCAACGGGCAAATAATCGTTAATCAAAGTTTTTCTTCATGTATTGAAGACGTTCAAAGCCGGCTGAATTTTCCTGATGCTGGCTTACCATACTACGGAAATCGTTCACCGATTTATAGCCATTCTTCTTCATCCAGTCAATCACACCTTGCTTAATATCAGCAAGATATGGTATTCCGTTTTGGTAAAGCGTGGTACAAAGTTGCGTAACAGTAGCTCCGGCCAGGAGCTGCTTTACAACGCCAATCGAGTAGTGAATTCCGGTTGAAGCGGCAAGATCGGCCGGAAACTGCCTCGAACGAAGTAAAGCGATCCAGCGCATCGAAAGCGATTTTTCGTCCGGACTCGAAAACACATTATCCGTCACCACCTTTGCGGTCGAAATGTCCACATCGGGATTGTAAAAGCGGTTGAATAGCACCAAGCCGTCGGCACCAGCCTCCTGAAGACGCCATGCCATCGACATCATATTGGTGAAAAACGGCCCAATCTTAACCGATACCGGTATGCTGACCTGCTTTTTGACCTCACTCACAATTGCAAGATACTCATCTTCGATAGCTTCGCTGCTCAGATGCCTGTCATTAGGAAAAAGTGCGATGTTGAGCTCCAGGGCATGTGCACCTGCGGCTTCAATTTTCGAGGCAAAATGCACCCACTCGCTGTGGCTAATGCAATTCACGCTGGCAATTAGGGGAATGTCAGTTTCCTTACGGGCATCACCGATCAGCCTGAGATAATCATCAAGCACCGGCCCTTTCGAAATGTTGGTCTGTTGCTTTCTCCGACTACGATCAGCCCAACCGTTTCTTCTTGGCAGCTTCTTA
>DAIOUP010000127.1:0-6056 GCA_036759465.1 Bacteroidales bacterium | reverse complement strand
ATCTTGCACTGAGCCGAAGCCTGGCGGACTTAAAAGAAAAGCTGACCCTTCTGGAGCATGCCGATAATGCCGAGGCGCTCTCAATCATCAGCAGCGCAACGCCTTACCTCCACAACCTTAAACAGCAAAGCCATTTTACCATGCTGATGATGCGCGTAGTGGAGATTGGCATTCCCTTGTTGCTAAGCCTGTTTTCGATATTCTTTATTCTTCGTTATACACTTACTGAGAAGCGCTCTCACGAAATCAAGGAATTGCTCGATGAGCGGAGGGCGCAACAGCTGAAAAGTCAATAATCAAATTGCATAAACTAATGGAATTTAAACTTGGCAAAGGTGTATTCGAACAGGATGGACGTCCTGTTTTTCTGCTTTCGGGCGAGATACACTATTTTAGAATAGAACGCGCACTTTGGGATAAGCACCTCGAGGAAGCTTCTGCAGCCGGATTGCGCACGGTGAGCAGTTATGTGCCCTGGGCCTGGCATGAGACTGAAGAAGGAAAGTTCGATTTTACGGGCGAAACTCACCCTCAGCGCGATCTGAAAGCATGGATCGATGCCTGCAGGCGGCATGGTTTAAGCTGCATACTCAAACCCGGGCCATTCATTCTGGCTGAGTTTCGCGGCGCAGGACTGCCCGACTGGTTTGTCGACGGCTATGCTTCCAAGGTGAGGATGCGCAACAGCCACAACGAACTGGTAAACAGCGATGGAGTCAATCTCTTTCATCCCGATTACCTGCATCACGTCGAGCGATGGTACGATCAGATTATACCCTTTATCGCTCAGCGCCAGGCTTCCAATGGCGGGCCGGTTATCATGATGCAATTGTGCAACGAAATCGGTGTTTTTTCGTGGCTGGCACATCAGGCGGATTATAGTGAGGCTACGCGATTGAGGTTTGTTGCGTGGCTTGAAGGGAGATACGGAAGCGTTCAAAAGCTCAATCAAATCTGGAATACCCGCTACACCTCTTTTTCACAAATACAGCTGCCGCCCGACGGCCGCGCGCCCTACGCCAACGCTGCCGACCGTGCACGCGATTTCGACTGGCACAGCTTTTGGCGCACTGTTTACGGCGCTTATCTTCGCATGCTTACCGATATGGTCAGGCAGCGCGGGCTAACCGTTCCGCTCTATCACAATCTGCCGGGCTGGATTTACGGACATGGCTATGAATTCCCAGTAAATCATACCATGTATGACGACCTTTACGGTGATCGGAGTGAGTTGATATTCGGGGTGGATCATATTCCCGAGTTTCTCAGCTACCGCAATATGCACGACGACCGCATCATTAACGATATCACTGCCGCCATGCAGGGCAGCAAACCTTTGTTTGCGGCCGAGTTTCAGAGCGGTTCGCGCGAATATCATGTGGTTACCAATCCGCGGGAAATGGCGCTCTTTTACAAAGCCAGCATTGCTCACGGCCTCAGGGGATGGAACTATTATATGTTTTCGCAGGGCAAAAATCCGCCGCGCAAGGGCTATTCCGGCGAAACCTTCTATTGGTTCAACCCGCTCAATGCCGATGGCACGCGTACCTCGGCCTATCCGCTTGTAAAACAAACCAATCAGCTGATCTCAAGCCTCGAAGATACCATTCTTAAGTCGGAAAGGCGGGCTGAGATATGTGTGCTTTTCTACCCACCGTACTACGCCACCGAGCTCGAGCGCCCCGAAACGGGCGCCTCGGCACTGAACTTTGTTCCGGCCGCCATTCGCAGAACGGCCTGGTTTGATGGCCTGCTCAAAGCGCTTCAAATACTGAATGTGGATTATGACCTGGCCGACCTGACAAGAACCGAGGCTGCTGTTTTGGCTAACTACAAACAGGTGTGGGCTTTTGCTACCGATGAAATGGATGACCGCGACCAACAGGTGTTGGTTGATTATGCTACCGATGGCGGACAGTTGGTAATTTTCCCCACCTTGCCCGATCGCGATATGCACCAGCAAAGGTGCACAATATTGCGGGATGCCTTGGACGTTTATCCCTGCGGAAGCGAAAGCATCGATTCGCCGCTCATCGATATGCTGAACCTGAAAGACATAAAATGCGCCAATCCACAGCTCGTTTACAGCCCGGAAGACATTGCTGAAGATCAGGTAATTGCAAGGACGCTTTCAGGCGCCATTTGTGGTTGGCAAAAAAGCCTGGGCAAAGGCAAGGCAGTGCATCTGGGTACATGGCTTGGCTACGACACCGAAGGTCATCTGCCAGCCTATAAAGCCCTGCTCGACCTTTCGGATGCTCAACAGCAATTTGCCGCCGCTACCCATTTCCTTACTGTTCGCGAGCGCTTTTGCGCAGATGGAAGCGGATTGCTGTTTGTGGCTAATTATTACAATGAAGAAATGACCGGCAAAATCGTTTACACGCATCCGGCAAGTGGCCAATCTGTGGAACTTCCTTATGGCGGCGGCGAGATACTCTGGCCTCCGCTTTATGCTGTGCTCAGTCCGCTTAACTTTGAAATTGCCCCGGAAATCCGGCTGCTGCACACTACTTCCGAAATCCTTAATATCAAAAAAGAGGATAAGAGTGTTGTGCTGACGCTTGCCGGCGACCGCGATCTGATGGGTGAACTGGTACTGGAAGGGCAGGCTTTGGCCAGCATTGTGAAGGCAATGATCAATGATCAGACGCAGTTTATTACCCAACATGAAGGCCGGTTGCTGATGCGCTACCAGCATGTGCACAAAGACGTTTTCAACCTTAAAATTATCTTCAAGGATGGGAATCACAAATAGTAAAGGACTCAAAATAAGCATATTGCCAAATGGCGCTGTCGGCACGATTGAGGTTGACGCCATAAGAATCAACCTGCGGCCAGCCAGCCTTCACGGAGCTTCAGGCTCATGTCTTTATGCCAGAGTTCACGACAAGAAAATTCATCTGGTTCCACTCATCGGCCCTCTGATGAAAGGTTCATTTGGATTTGCCGATAACCGGTTTTATTCCCTGGTGGAAGATGGAAACCTGAAAACAATAACTGAACTCAAGCTCTCGCCCGATGAAACGGCCTGGATGTGGACGATTATGCTGCGCAACACCGGCCATAATCCCATGAATGTTGATACCATCTTCGTTCAGGACGTGGGCTTGCGACGGGGAGCTCAACTCGTCAACGAATATTACGTTAGTCAATACACCGAGCGCCGGCTGTTCGACAGTGATATGTATGGAAAAGTGGCTGCGTGTCGTCAGAATATGCGCGAATCGACAGGAAATCCCTGGCTGATGATGGCTTGTCCGGAAGGCGCAGTGGCCGGGGCTACCGACGGAGCGCAGATCTTCGGTCCTGCAAACCGTCACACGAATGTGCCTCCGGGACTGCTTCAAACAAATCTGGGTGGAGAATATGCCGGCGAGTCATCATTGCTTGCACTTCAGTCCAAAATGCTGAGCATCAACCCGGGTGGAGGCGTTGTATTGCGCTACATTTTTGTTTTCATGGCCGATCATGCCGAACCCTCCTCATCCGATGATGCTCAACGCATCAGGTCGCTGCTGGGAAGCTTCGAAGCCTTCAACCCCATGCCTTATATGCCATGGAAACAAAGTCCCCGTACGAGCATATTCTACCCATCATCCTATTGCGAGGCCAAGGCGTTAACCAATGAGCAATTGACTCACTTCTTCGGGACGGAACGAAACCACGCCGAATATCATGAAGGAAGGCTGATGTCGTTCTTTGCCGGCAATAGCAATCATATCGTTTTAAAAGACAAAGAGTTAATTGTTGACCGCCCTCATGGCCATATTATCCGAAGCGGGATGAACATGCTGCCCGACGAACGTATTATGTCGTCGAACCCCTTCATGGCGGGAATCTTCAACGCGCATATTACCGCCGGCAATACCAACTTCAACGTACTTCATTCTATATATTCCAACCAGTTTGGTCTGGCTTCGCCTGCCGGGCAAAGGGTGTTTATCAAAAAGAACACGCGCTGGTATTTGCTGGGCGTTCCTTCGGCATTTGAGATGGGCTTCAACTTTTGCCGATGGATTTATAATACAGGAGACCTGCTGCTCGAAATCGTTACCTGGACTTCAACCAAAACGCACCAGGTCAATTTCAGGCTCAAAATACTTCAGGGTAATCTTACCGACATCAGGATCACCAATCATTTCGATCCGGGCTCGCGTTTCTCGGTTCAGCTGCTCAATAATTTTAGCGCTCTTATAAGTCCGGCCATCGACTCGCTCATGGGAAGCCAGTTTCCAGGGTCGTCATTCGCGGTTTTCCTGAATCACTACACCGGATTGGTGGAGGTCGGGCTGGAAAAAGGTATTGAAAATATGGATGATTTGCTCGTTTACAGCCTTTCAGGATGCAATGAGGTGCAAATGTCGATAAGAAGTTTTTATGCTGGCGAGCCTGTCCAGCATGTACAGACCGATTTTGACATCGAGGCGCTGTCGGCTCGGTCGGCATGGAAGCAGCTTACCGAGGGTATGGAAATCAAGGGTGAACATCCTGATGTCAAGGTAATCAGTACCATCCTTCCCTGGTTTTGCACAAATGCCCTGACCCATTACCTTACACCGTATGGTTTGGAGCAGTTTGGCGGAGCGGCATGGGGCACGCGCGATGTTTCGCAGGGGCCTGTTGAGCTCATGCTTACGCTCGGCAGATATTCTGAGGCAAAGGAAATTCTCAGAACCATATTCAGCAATCAGCATCCCGACGGCGGATGGCCGCAGTGGTGGATGTTCGACAGTTATGCCCGTATTCGTGCACACGAAGCCCATGGCGATATCACCTACTGGGTAATGATTGCCCTGAGCAACTACCTCATTCAGACAGGCGACTACGACTTTTTGCAGGAAAAACTCCCCTGGTTCAATCCGGCTATCAACGCTTTCGAAAACCCTGAACCGCTGGTAGGGCATATTGAAAAGTGGCTTGGGATGATCACCTCCTCTTTCATCAGTGGCACTTCCCTGGTGCCTTTTGGCGGAGGCGATTGGAACGACTCGCTACAGCCTGCCAGCAGCCTGCTGGCAGCTAGACTCATTTCGTCGTGGACAGTGCAAATGAGCTATCAGGCATTCAGGGCGCTATCGGTGGCAACCAAGGCTGCCTCGTTCAATACTCTGGCCGACCACTTGCTCCATCTGAGTTCATCGGTGAGGGAAGATTTTCATACTCATCTGGTTAAGAACGGAGTGGTGGCCGGGTATGGCAAGCTCGAAGACGACGGCACGATCAGCCTGCTGCTGCATCCCTCAGATAACGATACGGGAATCAGTTACAGCATCCTGCCCATGAACAGGGGCGTTTTGAGCAATATTTTCTCTCCCGCACAGGCCAATGAACATTTTGACATCATCCAAAAACATCTCAAAGGCCCCGACGGTGCCAGACTGATGGACAAACCTTTGAAATACACCGGAGGGAAAATGCAAATTTTCCAGCGTGCCGAAACGAGTACCTTTTTTGGCCGTGAAATAGGATTGATGTATGTACACGAACACATCCGTCATGCTGAGGCGCTGGCCACACTCGGTCGGGCCGATGAATTCGTAGCTGCCTTGCGGCAGGCTGTTCCGGTGGAATATCAGGAAATAGTGACCAATGCGGCAGCACGACAATCTAACTGCTATTACAGCAGCTCGGATATCATTTTCCGGAACCGCTATGCAGCTGATGAACAATATCATCTGCTCAATAGCGGCAGCCTTACTTTCAGAGGCGGATGGCGCGTTTACTCAAGTGGCCCGGGCATTTTTGTAGCACTGATCATTACAAGATTGCTGGGCTTCAGGATTAATAAAACCCATGTTGTCATCGATCCTGTTATGCCGGCTGGATTCAATGGTTTGGAAGTAAACTTTTTACTGTTAGGGAAACCAATAATCGTCAAATACAGCATATTACAAAACAATCACACGCCTCAAAAGCTTGTTTTGAATGGCCGTGCACTCACTTTCGCCATCAAGAATCAAATTTTCAGAAGAGGCGGAGCAATTTTGTCTGTTGAGGGGCTGAAAGCGCTTCTTAAAGAATCGGATAATACTCTTGAAATCATTCTTTAGTCA
>DAIOUP010000126.1:0-6116 GCA_036759465.1 Bacteroidales bacterium | reverse complement strand
CTCCCATGAGCAGGGCATGCACGTCGGCGGGCGAAACGTTGAGCGCTTCCGAAATAAATGCGCGGTAGCGGGCCGTGTCGAGGGTGCCAGCCATACCGAACACCTTGCGCGGCTCTTTGTGACTGGCCAGATAGGCGGCATAGGTCATTACGTCGAGAGGATTCGATACCACGATGATTATGGCGTCTGGCGAATACTTGATGGCCTTCTCCGTAACCTCTTTTACGATGGTGGCGTTGGTCTTGATAAGATCGTCGCGCGACATGCCGGGCTTGCGGGGCAATCCTGATGTGATAACGATGATGCCCGAGCCTTTGGTCTTGAGGTAATCGTTGGTCGATCCGGTTACCCTGGTGTTAAAGTGGTTGATGGGGGCAGTCTGCCAGATATCGAGCGCCTTACCTTCGGCAGTGCCTTCCTTGATATCGACAAGCACAACCTCCTTGCAAAGATTCTTGTGGGCGATTACATTGGCACAGGTTGCGCCAACATTGCCTGCACCGATGACGGTGATTTTTTCCATAACTCCTTCGTTGTTTTCGTTATTGAATGGGTTTTCTGCAAATTGTTCGTCAAATGTTTCCATACAGCGCAAAATTAGGCATTCAGGGTCGAATTTCCTACAACGTTTGCAGGGGTGAAAAGCATGATCATTACTAAATAACGAAAGCCGGCCTGTCTTGTGCCGGCTTTCGCTTTAATTATTTATCAATTCACATTCCCGGGATACGTCCCGGGGTTAGGGGCGCCCCCAGCTTGTCGAGTTCACTTTCTATTTTTTTCAACTCGTTGTTCAAGCCATTGAGCTGTTCTATTACAGCAGGCAGTTCATCCCTCAGGATTTCGTAATTGGTTCGCATGGTTCGCGTAGGTGCGCTTGTGCTCGACCAGGTACCCGACAAGATAACATCCATCCGGTAATCCAGCGAAACAGGTTCCGGGGGAACTTCTTCGAAACTTGCCCTGGGGCTGGTGCCGTTGAGCACAAACTCGATGTCCTTGAGCTGCATGGCCAGTTCGCGGGCTTTTTCTGCCAGTTTTGCATCGGCTTTATAAGTGTAGTGAATTGTCTGGCGGACGTTCTCTATCCTGCGATTGAGTTCGCCCCAATATTTCTGAGTGGCATCCAGCTTCTTACGCATCTGAGCGGCTTGAAGATGAAACTGTGTCATTATCAGCCTGTTGGGTGCGGGTAGGCTTGTGTTGTTAAGCGCTCTGGCTTCGAACGAGAGAGGTCCGGCCAGTTTTTTCTCGATGCCGTCGTGGTTCATAGCCAGCTCTACGGTGTATTTGCCTGGTACCACCATCATGCCATCAGGATTGTTTTGCGCCGGCTTGAAAGCGGGTTTTTCGTCCATCCTGTTCACCGGAAGGTCGTAGCGCAAGCGCCAGTTGATGCGGTTGACGCCTTTTTTAGGCTCTTGATAGAGTTTTCTGACAATATCGCCGCGTTCGTCGCGGATGGTGAAAATGAGATAGGGGGCTATTTCGTCTTCTTCTTCGCGCAATTGTTTGCGGTCGGGCTGGGGAATGGGCTGCGATTTGTCAAATAGGTCCTTCTCCTTGTCGAGCCTGATCTGTTTTTTGGTTTTGGGTACATCTTTCAGGTAATAGGTAAACACCGCGCCAAATTCAGGATTTGGTGCCGTGAAATAGGTTGATCCAGTACCATATCTTGCCCCTTCTTCAATATACATCAGTGCGTCGCGCACCGGGAACAGCAGGGCTTCGTTTTCGCGCAGCTTTGCGGCATCAATGTGGCGAAGCGGATCGTAATTATCAAGGATATAGAACCCACGACCAAAAGTAGCCAGCACCAAATCGTTTTCGCGTTCCTGAATGGCAATATCGCGCACTGGTATATCCGGCAGTCCGGGATTGTGTTTTACCCATGTTTTGCCGCCATCCACGCTGAAATAGAATGAAAATTCAGTGCCAACAAACAACAGATCAGGATTGATAAAGTCCTGGGCTACTGTGTGAACGGTTTCGTTTTTGGGTAGGTTTGCGGCAATGGAAACCCATGTGCGGCCTTTGTCGGACGATTTCAGCAGATAGGGTTTAAAATCGTCGTTTTTAATGTTGTTGAAGCTTGCAAACACTACATTTTCATCAAAACGCGAAGGGAATACGTCACTCACATAAGTATATTCCGGCACTCCGGGAAAGCTTCCGGCCTTTCTCCAGGTTTTTCCGTCGTCTTCGGTCACCTGTATAAGGCCATCGTCGGTGCCAACATACAACAGTCCTTCTTTTATGGGCGACTCGGCCAGCGAAACAATGGTGCCCCATTGCGAGGTGCTTACATCTTTGGCAACGGCATTTGAAGGCCAGTATTTGCCCATCACTTTAAACTGATTGCGGTCTTCGTTGCGCGTGAGGTCGCCACTGATGGTTTCCCAGCTGTCGCCGCGGTCATTGCTTCTGAAGAGCCGTTCTGCACCCATATAAAGCCTGGTTTTGTTGTGTCGGCTGAGAATAAACGGCGCATCCCAGTTCCAGCGATAGTGCAGTTCGCCCTTGCCGGGTTCCGGTTTTATTTTGATGCGCTCACCGCTTGCTTTGTCGTAACGGAAAATGTTGCCATACTGATAAGCCGAGTACACAATATTTGGATTATCCACTTCAATGGCCTGCCAGAATCCGTCGCCGCCCAGGGTTACCACCCATTCGTCGCTGGCCACGCCTGCGCTGCTTGTATTGCGCGATGGTCCGCCAAAACTGTTATTGTCCTGTGTGCCACCATAAACCCAATAGAAAGGCTCGCTGTTGTCCACATTAACTCTGTAGAACTGTGTTATGGGCAGATTGCTTTTGAAAATATAATGCTCGCCATCGTCGAAAGTTTCATAAAGACCTCCGTCACCGCCAATGGTCCAGTGGCGGGTGTCGCGCGGGTCAATCCAAAGACAGTGGTCGTCCACATGACGTTTGTTCAGGCCAAGATTCTTCCAGGTGCGTCCGCCATCGTAGGTTACTTTTGATACCACATCCAGAGCAAATACCTTATCTGGATTCACAGGATCGGGAATAATCATGTTGAAATACTGCCCGCTGGAAGTATAATCGCTCATTTTGCTCCACGACGCTCCCTTATTGGTCGAACGGTAAAAACCGCCCTTTCCGTCAGTGGCTTCAACGATAAAGTAAACGATATCCGGATTGGCCGGCGACACTTCAATCGATCCACCACCCACATGGCCTGATGGCAATCCGTTGGTCAGCTTATTCCAGGTTTTTCCGCCGTCAACGGTTTTGTAAACAGCCGATTCCGGTCCGCCACCAATCTTTGTAAAGAAATGTCTGCGCCGCTGCTCGGAGGTGGCGTAGAGTACATCAGGGTTGCGGGGATCGATGGTAATATGGTTTACTCCGGTGTTTTCGCTGATGTAAAGCACACGTTCCCAGGTTTTTCCGCCATCGGTGGTTTTATAAAGTCCGCGTTCGCCTCCTGGTCCCCACACCGAGCCTTCGGCCGCTACATAAACAACATCGCTGTTGCGCGGGTCGATGATGATTTTGCCGATTTGTCGCGACTCTTTCAGTCCCATATTTTTCCAGCTTCGCCCGCCGTCGTCAGAGCGATAAACCCCGTTGCCATAGCCTAAAGCACGTTGATGAGTGTTTTCGCCTGTACCTGCCCAAACCACCTGAGTGTTGTTGGGATCGATGGCGATGTAGCCAATGGCATAGGCACCATAGTTGTCGAAAATGGGCGTAAATGTGGTGCCGTTGTTAACGGTTTTCCAGATGTGTCCCGAGCCTGCGCCCACATAGTATTCGCTGGTATTCTCAGGATTTACGGCAATTGTCGAAACCCTGCCCGAAGTAAAGGCAGGTCCAATGCCCCGCCACTTTAATCCGGAAAACGTATTGCTTTTCAGGGTGTCGTTGGGTGCTGCGGCTTGTTTGCCACGCTGAGCTATAACAGACTGAAAGTTAAGCAGTGCGGATAACAGCAGAAATAAAACTGCTGTGGAGTTTTTTCTGTTTATCATACATAAGTTGGTTAAGATTTGTGTTTCGAATGTAGGCACAAAGTAAAGTATTTGTTACTTATTCAAGTAAACGGCTGCCCTGATTCAGAAACTGATGCCCTGCCGCAGCACTATTGTCGACAACCACACCGCCACTATACTCAATAATGGCAAAACAACAATTACATGTGAAGGTGATTTACTCGTTGGCTCTTCATTGGGTATTCTTACAAAAAAAGCTGGCAGAAGCATTACGAGCATCATTGTTTTTACCAGCCAATCTTTAAGCCCGATATGCGGGCCGCTGATAATCAATACGATGGTATTTCCGATCAACCAGGGCAAAATAAAGAATATCACAACAGCCAGATAACGGTGTTTGCGGAATGTTGGCCCGCCATGCGCAAGCAACAAGCGGGCGGTAAAAGCGCCAAACTGAAACATCAGATAAAATGCAAGCCCAACGGTAACAATCAGTGCGCCCTGACCAAGTCCCTGTAATTCAGCTACTCTGGCCAATCCGGTTTGGGTGATAAGGTTTTCGCTGATAAGGCCAAAAGTCATGTTGAACGACTGCAGCAGCAACCAGATGGAAGTGTAAAGCATAAGCTGCGTTTTGTTCCTTCGGGCAATAAAAACAAACACAGCACCCATGCTCAGCACAAAGCTGCTTACCGGGGTGGCAAGCAAAACGCTGGTTAGGGCATCGCGTGTCCAGCGCGGATCGTTGTCCTGAATATGAAAAACTGCCCCTTTCAAATAAAGCGTTGCCGGAATGTCGAAGTCGTAGGCAATATACAATTCCGACAGGCCCGTAAGGAAAATTACGGCGAAATAGGTGATCAGAAAAAGCGATAGCGACAAAATTCCGGTTATCAGGAATTCTTTCCTTTTATCCGGCTTTCCTTTTTCTTCCATGAGAGGGTTTTATTCGGATTGCCCAGCAATTTTTCCACCAAATCGGCTCGGTTGCTCTTTTCGAGCACATTGCGAATCCAAGGTTGATTCTCTTTTTTATACCAGAAAAAGAACCTTTGCTGGGCTTTCTTTTCTTCGGGGTTGCGTGCGGTAAAAACCGGTTTAAGCGTGTAGGGGTCGTATCCGGAGTAATAAATCACCGTTGCCACAGTCATTGGAGTAGGAGTAAAGTCCTGAACCTGCTCGAGCCTGAAACCAAGCGCTTTGGTGTCGGATGCCAGCTGCGCCATGTCTTCCAGGGTGCAATCGGGATGACTTGAAATGAAATAAGGAATGAGCTGTTGCTTCAGTCCTTCCTCGGCATTGATCTGATCAAATTTCTCCTTGAGCTTATAGAAAAGTTTGAACGAGGGCTTTCGCATGGCCTTGAGCACATGGTCGCTGGTGTGCTCGGGTGCCACCTTGAGCCTGCCACTCACATGCCGGCTGACAAGCTGGCGGAGGTATTCGCTGTAGCCCATCTGTTTGTCCTTTTCCTTGTCATCGGTCAGGAAAAGGTCGTAGCGCAAACCTGAGCTTACAAAAGCTTTCTTAACTCCGGGATGGTTATCCACCTCACGGTAAATTTCGAGCATGGGATTGTGGTTGGTGTCGAGATTGCTGCAAATGCTGGGAAATATGCAGCTTGGACGTTTACAGTTGTCGCAGATCTGCAGATGCTTGCCCTTCATCTTGTACATATTGCCCGAAGGGCCGCCCAAATCGCTGATGTAGCCCTTGAAATCGTCCATTTTGGTAATCTGATCCACCTCGCGCATGATCGACTCTTTGCTGCGGCTGGCCACAAATTTGCCCTGATGTGCCGAAATGGTGCAAAAACTGCAGCCGCCAAAACAACCCCTGTGCATATTCACCGAATGCCGAATCATCACATAAGCGGGTATCTCACCGCGTTTTTCGTATTTGGGATGGGGCTTGCGCGTATAGGGAAGATCGAAAAACGAATCCATCTGCGCCTCGGTAAAAGTGGGGAAAGGCGGGTTGACAAACAACACCTTGTCTCCCACCTCCTGCACAAGACGAGCAGCATGCGTTTTGTTTGATTCCTGCTCGATATGCCTGAAGTTGCCCGCATACGACTTTTTGTCGGCAAGGCACTGCTCGTGCGCGGCAAGATGGATGTCGCCCCATTGCGACTGGGGCAGCTCATCAGATTTATTG
>DAIOUP010000125.1:0-6119 GCA_036759465.1 Bacteroidales bacterium | reverse complement strand
GCGTTGAGGCCCAATGTTTTGTCCGGGAAAACTCAGCTTCACTACACCATTTTGGCTGCGAACCACCTGTGCACTCCCGATATTGGCATCCGTAATGCGATCTACACCCCTGAGCACACGCACATCGGCGTTGGTCTTGGAGTCGTAGGCTGCTACGAGCACTTCGGCTTCATAGTTTTGCCCGGCAAGGATGTAGGTTGACCGTGGTATTACCTTGGCCGAAATGTTGTCGAATTTAAAGTCCTTCTCCGAGATGTTGGCGTAGAGCCTGTTGATGGCGTCGAACTCCGCATTCTTGATCTCGGTCATAATCTTGTTAAGGATGGTAATGTTGGCCGCCAGGATGGTATGGAAAAAGTTGTGATACTGCCAGTCCTGAGGCGTGCCGGTGGCATCGGTATAGCGCCCTTTGGTATTGAGACCTATTTTGTCAGCGTATTGCTCTCCAACGATTCCTAATATGAAAGCGCGGTAATCCTCAAGTTTTTGGCCCAGCTCATAGGCTTTGCCATTTTTATTCTGGCCTACCATAAAGTTGGTGGCTTCGTCGTATTTGTCGCGCGAGGGCACGTCGGCAAGCCTCACCTGTGGTTTTTCGATGGTTTGGCCCGGATTCATCCGATCGGGTGTGGGCCGCATATCGAAATATTTTGTCAGGGCATCCTCCTTGCTCATTCGCTCGGAGCGGGCAACCACCTCGAGCTGAATATCTTCGATATAATTGAGCAGTTCAACGGTGCGGCGGCGGACTTCCTGGGCTTGCTTCCAGTATTCTTCCACCTTGGCCGGGTTCATATTGTACTGGTTTTCGAAACGTGCATATTCGCTCACGATTTTGCTGGTGAAACTTTCGTTTGTGCTCACCATACTTTCGTTTACCACCAGAAAGGCGTCGAGAATATCTTTCGAAACATTGAGGGCCAGCAAGGCAGTCAAAACCAGGTACAACATCCCGATCATTTTCTGCCTTGGGGTTTCCTTATATCCTGCCATGGGCTGTAATCTCCGGTTTTGTTGCTTTAGGTTTTGTTATGCCTTGAAATTCATGGCCGACAGCATATTGCCATACACCTTGTTCAGTGCACTGATGCGCTGGTTCAGCTCGGTCATCTGCTGGTTGAGCTGCTGGGTGTTGGCGGCGGTCTGATTCATCTTTTCCAGATACTGGCTCATGGTTTTGTGCAGGTTATCAGCGGCTTCGGCGTTCTTCGAAGCGCCCTGCAGCTGCATCTCGTATACCTGATTGAGAGCAGCCATATTTTTGGCAATCTGCTGCAGCTGTTTGTTGTACGACTCGCCGTCAACCCTTCCAAAGTCGAGCGATTCCATCGACTTCTTGAGTGTGGAAGCGGAGATCGAGTACGACTCAGCCAGCATTTTTGCCGACTGGGCAGCTGTTTTCACGGTGTTTGAAAGCTCTTCGGTAGAAAGCGCTTCCCTCTTTATCGCTTCAGCAGCCTGTCCGTAGGCGCTGCTGAGCTTCGAAGCATTTTCGGCTGCGCCTTTCATATTGTCCACAAATTCTACCGTAGCCACTGCATCTTTACTGAGGACCTCGGAAGCCTTTTTGTAGCTACCCGCAAGCTCATTCACATTGCGCGAAGCATTCTTCAAACTGTCAGAAAACTCGGAAGTGGCCACAACGGCACTGCCCACCTGCGTGAGCTGGTTGGCCTGCTCGCTGATCTTGCGCAATCCCTGTCCGAATTTTTCAATAGTATCCTTGTCAATGTTGGCATCCTTGAACAGTTTGTCGAGCTGTTGCGAGGCGCCAGAACTCTTTTGCAATTCCTGCTGCAGCGGACTGTCGTGATACATTCCGGCGAGTTGGGGATAAACGAGGCTCCAGTCGGGTTCGATATGTGGAGGCTCGAAGGCCGAAAAGAAAAAGATGATGGCCTCGGTGATCAGACCGATGGCCAGCAGCTCGTTGGCACCCTGATAGTGATTGATCTTGAAAAGTGCGCCGATGATAACGATGGAGGCACCAAAGCCATAAATCATCGACATGATTTTTTTATACTTCTTGCTACGGAGAAACTTATTGAAGCTCATTGTTTTATTACTTGGCTTATTGTTGTTTGACTTATCTGTAAACTCTTGATGATTTCAATGGGTTGTCGCCCTTATTGCGACCCAGGTATGGCTGGATGGTGCGGAAGCCGATATAGCTCTTTGCCGTGTCCTGATACTCGTATGCACGGGTGGTTACCTGCAAATAATATTCGATGTCCTTCCATGAGCCGCCACGGATTACTTTGCGTTTCATAACCGGCGGGTCACTTTCTTTGGCGTTGTAGGTATAATTGGGGTTCATATCCCAGGTCAGGTTGTAGGAGGCAGGATCGAAGGCGCTGTTGGTCCATTCGGCTACATTACCGGCCATATCGTACAATCCAAAGTCGTTTGGCGGATAATGACCTACGATAACGGTGCGCAAACCTCCGTCGGCAATATAGTCGCCGCGCATGGGCTTAAAGTTGGCCAAAAAGCAACCCTGATCGTTGCGGGTGTAGGGACCGCCCCAGGGGTAAGGGTTGAGGTTGTTGCCGCCACGTGCCGCCCACTCCCATTCGGCTTCGGTGGGAAGGCGAAACTCTGCCAGCGCCACTTCACCTTTTTTCGAGAGCAGGTAGTTGTTGAGCTTTTCGGTGCGCCAAACGCAGAATGCGCGGGCCTGTTGCCAGTTTACGCCTACCACCGGATAATGGTCGTAGGCTGGATGCCAGAAATACTTCTCCGTCATCGGATCGTTGAAAGAATAGGCATAATCGTGGATCCAGGCAAGGGTGTCGGGATATACGTTGATCATTTCCTTGCGCACATAAACCGAGCGGTTGGTCAAACCCTGCGGGCGGTTCGACAACCCTGCATTGCGGTAGTCGTATTTTCCGTTTTCGTCGAACTCTTTTTTGGCAGCAGCGTGAAGGTCAACCCAGTAATAAACGTAGTTGAGTTTGCGGGTGTCAATTTCTTTGCGGCGGAAATAGCGCTCAAGGTCGGGCAGATACATTTGCTCGAGTGCCTGACGAACGTCCTGATCCTTGCTGTTCCACTGAATGGGAGTTTTCCAGTTCAGATGCGGAGGGTCGAATTGCTCGCCGGTTTTAGGATCTTCCGAAATCAGGTATTTATCAGGCTGCACTTCGCCCAGCAAGGTGCGGGCGATGGAGTCGCGTACGTACCAGACAAATTCCCTGTACTTATTATTGGTGATTTCGGTCTCGTCCATAAAAAATGCCGAAACCGAAATGGTCTTGGGCTGGTTGAGGGCACCGTAGGTAATATCTTCACCGCCTGCTCCCATGGTGAAGCTCCCTTGCGGGATAAAAACCATACCATAAGGATCGGGCTGGAAAAATGGCTTCGATTTCTTGCGGGCACCCACAAGCTCTCCCTGGTTTGAGCTGCCACAGGAGGCAAGCATGAGCGCCGTGGCGGCAAACATCAGAATTCTTTTCATCTTCGGTTCAAAATATCTGGTCAACAGCGTTTTGTTTTTTTTAGAGGTATCGTGTGTTGCGGTAGGTTCGGGTGTATTTTTCGGTTTGCACCTTAAAACAATATCCCAGACTTACTTCGTGAGAGCCGGGAACGCCCAGGCCCATAATGTTCACGTCGTAACTGTAACTGATTTTAAGATCGAGCACTTTCATACCAAGCAAGATGCCTACAGATTCCTGCGGACGGTAATTAACGCCTCCCCAAAACTGATTATTGTATGACAGTGCTCCCGAAAGGTTCATCTGCCATGTAGAAAAATTGCTCATCAGGCTCACAGAGGGTTGAATGGTATAGGCAGGATTATTGGGGAAAGTGTACTGATAACCACCCACTAAGTAAACGGTACGATCGCCAACGAAGCTGGCTTCGGAATTGGAAGTCAGGGCTTTACCGCGACTTTCGAGAGCGCTGGTCATAGAAATGCCGGCATAATATTTTTCAGGAACTTCATAAAACAAGCCAAAATTGAGGTCGAAAAGCATATCGCTGAGCTCGCCCTGCGCCAGCACCGGGTCGCCGCTGGAATGTGGCTTGAACTTTGAAAAATCTACGGTGCGGTTCAGAAAGTTTAGTGCCGTTCCGATACCCAAAGTTCCCCCGGCAAAACCTGTATGATAGGCATAGCCAAGCTGAACACCCACATTGCGCTCAAAGCCAAGCTTATCCTGAATAATGGCCAGCGAAGCGCCACCTCTGAGCATGTTTACAGGCATATCGCCGGTTATTAAAAAGGTTTCGGGAGCCACTTTGTTGCCCTCCATGTCTTTAAAGCCAGCCCATTGCTGCCTGACGATACCGTTCACGCAAATGCCTTCGCCAAGCCCGGCAAATCCTGGATTGGTGTAAGCATGGGTGCTGCCGTGATGTGTGAAGATGGGAGCTTGCTGTGCAAATACCCGCCATTGTGCCCCAATTAGCAACAGAAAAACGATGAAAGTCCTGATAATCAATGTCATTCTATGGCCTAAGCGCTTCTTAGGAAGCCGCTAAATTAATACTTTTCGTGCAACCTCTCTTTCGGTGCTTAATTATTGCTTTTCAGCAGCATCGGAGCACCGTAAAGCCTGTTAGCCTATTAACCTTTGTTTTGTCGCTTTATTGCGCGCCAGGCAGTCTTTGGCAGGCATCGGCACCCAAAATCCTAACTTTGCAAAAAAATCTGCAATCATGCCTTTTCTACAAAAGGAGAAAGTGTTCTCCCGAAAATGGATTATCAACTACAGCCTCATCCTGGTCGGAAGTTTCATTCTGGCAGCGGGCTTCGTGCTGTTTATCACTCCGTATAAAATTGTGCCCGGCGGGGTGTACGGTATTGCTATCGTATTGCATTACCTTTTCGGTTTTCCGGTGGGTATGACGGCCCTGAGCATGGACATACCGCTCACACTGCTTGGAATCAGAATCCTGGGACCGCGTTTTGGAGCAAAAACTGTAGTCGGCTTTTTGCTCACCGCACTTTTTGTGGATGGCATAACCTACTTCTTCGGCAGCGAGCCCCTTGTGCCCGACGAGCCTTTGCTTTCGTCGATTTTTGGAGGCGTCTTTCTGGGTCTCGGGCTTGGCCTCATCTTCAAATCCAAAGCCACTTCGGGAGGTACCGACATCGTGGCAATGATCATTAGCAAGTACACAAAACTGCCTGTAGGACAGCTGCTTATTTATGTCGACTCGGCGATTGTGCTGCTTGGTCTGGCCGTGTTTCAGGACTGGAAAATCCCACTCTATTCACTCATCGTTATATTTATTACAGGAAGGGTAATCGACACCATTCTGCAAGGGATAAATTACGATAAAACCCTGTTTATCATATCGGATAAATACGAAGACATCAGACACAAAATCATCAACGATCTCAACCGCGGTGGAACATTCATCAAAGGGCAGGGCATGTACAACGGGGCCGAACGAACTATCATCTTTACGGTAGTCAACCGGCGCGAAATGGCTATGCTTCAGGAATATATTCATCAGATTGACCCGCATGCTTTTGTAACCGTTATCAATGCCAACGAAATACTCGGCGAAGGCTTCAAATCGCTGAAAGAAAAAGTGAGCGACTAATGGGCTATGTTGTCCACTACAAACCGCTGAGCCGGTCGTGGTTTAAGGCTTATGCCCTTATTGTGGCTGGAGCTTTCATCATTGCCGCCGGCTATGTATTGTTTATCACCCCGCACCGCATCGTGCCTGGCGGTATCTATGGCATCTCCATCGTGTTGCACCATACCTTTGGCACCCCGGTCGGCCTTACGGCTATGTTTTTCAATGTTCCGCTCACCTTGCTGGGAATCAGGGTACTGGGACCAAGATTTGGCGCAAAAACGTTTACCGGCTTTATCCTTACCTCGGGTTTTATGGATGGTCTGAACTGGCTTACGCAGGGAAAGCCGGTGGTGGACGACGACATACTTTTATCGGCTTTGTATGGCGGAGCGTTAATCGGTCTGGGAGTGGGCATGTTGTTTAAAGCCAAAGCCACCTGCGGAGGAACGGATGTGATGGCCATGATGCTCGGCAAGTGGACGGGCAAACCCCTCGGAAGGCTCATGATGATGGTGGACGGATTGATCGTGGTGCTTGGTGCAGTGGTGTTCGAAGATTGGGCCATCCCGTTG
>DAIOUP010000124.1:0-6158 GCA_036759465.1 Bacteroidales bacterium | reverse complement strand
GGGCCAGCTAAACTAACCGCGCCTAGCACGTTTTCAGCTTCGGGAATGATGGTTTTCCAGTTTTCGGGCGCCGGAGCAGCCGGGTCAATAAGCACCAGCTTACGTTTGGGAGCGCCATAATTCGTTTCAACCAGCAACTTACCGTTGAGCTCATCAATCACATCGTAATCGAAATCAAAGCCTTCAGCAACCTTGATAAAAGGCGCTTTAAAATCGCTGGCCGGACGTACATACAAGGCATTTCCGCTGGTGGCCTGCGATTCGCGCACAACAAGGAAGTTACCTCCATCGGTAATGCCGCCATAATAATTGCGTTTAGGAAATTCTTTGTTTTGGAATATGATTTGGTCGGCCGATTGTGGGGTTCCGAGCTTATGATAATACAGCTTATGAAATTCGTTGCTTCCTGATAGCGCCTGTCCCGGTGCAGGGGCATCGTAGGCACTGTAAAAAAAGCCATCCTCGTTGAGCCAAGAAATGCCCGAAAACTTCACCCAGCGAATAGTATCGGCAAGCAAGGTGCGGCTATCGAGATCCATCACCACTATTTCGTTCCAGTCGCTGCCACCACGGCTAATGGCATAGGCAAAGTATTTTCCACCGGGCGAAGGGCTTACACTGCCCAGTGATATTGTGCCATCGACACTAAAGGTGTTGGGGTCGAGGAGCACTTCAGGAGTCTCATTTAAAGCTTTCATTGTGTACAGAACACTCTGATTCTGTAATCCGTCGTTGCGGAAAAAGAAATAGCGCCCTGCTTTCTTGAAAGGCGTGCCTACGCGGGGATAATTCCAGATGGTTTCGAAGCGTTGTCTCAACGATTCACGAAATGGAATGCGCGATAGATAGCTCTGTGTTACAGCATTCTGTGAGGCCACCCACATGGCAGTTTCCTCCGAATTATCGTCTTCAAGCCAACGATAAGGATCTGCTATTTCGGTCCCGAAATAATTGTCCACCTGATCAACCTTCTTCGACTCGGGGTAAACAATAGGTGCGTGCTTCGGTGCACAGGCATTTGCAAGCATAGCAATGATAATAAGCAAAATAAAATTCTTCATGGAATAAAAGTTTGATGGTCAAAGGTAGGAAAATGGCTCTAAACGCCTACCTGACCACCCGTTTCGATTTCCAGCGTCCGGTGCGGTAATAGAGGTAAGAAAAAAGCGCTCCCAAAGCCCAAGCCACGGGAATCCCCCACCAAATGCCCACAGGGCCAAGCTGTTTGGCGAGAACGAACGACACAGGCACGCGAACCACCCAAAGCGAAAACAAGGTTACAAACATGGGAATGAGCGTATCGCCGGCTCCGCGCAGCATGCCGTTGAGCACAAACATTGCCGAGAATAGCACATAAAAAATGCTCACAATATGCAGGTAATCGCGCCCTACGGCCACAACGGCCTCATCGGAGGTAAACATTCGCATGATTGGCGCCGAAAACAGCCATGCCACAATTGTAACCGAGAGCGAAAAAATCGATGTCATGCGCAGGGTGGCCATTAAACCTTTCTTTACGCGATCGAACTGCCCGGCGCCAATATTTTGCCCTACAAATGAAGAAAGTGCAGCAGAAAAATTCATCGCTGGCAGGCTGGCAAACGAATCAATACGCATGGCCACGGCATAGGCGGCAATCACGGTGGTACCGAACATATTTACTACCTTGTAAAGTGCCAGCATACCAAGCGCTACAAAAGTCTGCTGAAAGCCAGTGGGAAGCCCTATTTGCAAACTTCTTTTGATAATTGAGCGATCGAAAGTCATCTGCATCGGCCTGAACCTAAGCAACTCATTGCGGTTATTCAGGTAAAGCACCAGCGTTACGAAAGCTCCGGCCTGAGCAATGATGGTCGCCACGGCAACGCCTTCGATACCCCAACCAAAAACAGCTATGAAAACCACATCGAGCACAATGTTCACTATCGTGCTGATAACCAGAAAATATAGCGGAGTCTTTGAGTCGCCCAGCCCCCTTAATATGGCCGAAGTACCCTGAAAACCAAAAAAGAAAATATACCCGGCAGCGTAAACGTTAAAGTACCTCACGGCCTGAGGGATAACATCTTCCGGCAGGTCGATAAGCCGGAAAACAAGACTGCCTAGTAACCAGCTCAAGATCATTAATAAAAGCGAGGCCCAAAAGAGTACAATGTACACCGTATGAATGGCCTTTTCAACCATCTCGAGCCGACGAGCCCCAAAATACTGAGAAATAATGACCGTACCTCCGGTGGTAAGACCAATAACCAGCGATATCAGTGTGAAAATGAGCGGAAAACTTGCACCCACAGCCGCAAGTGCTTCATTGCCCAAAAACCTGCCAATCACAATGCTGTCAACCACATTATAAAGCTGCTGGAAGACATTGCCAATCAGCATAGGAATCGTAAACTTAAGAATTAGCTGGCCTTCCTTACCTTCGGTGAGGTCGTTCATATTTTAGCAATTATTCAGCCTTTGCTGCTCAATAAATTAGGGTGGGCAAAGGTATACAGAAGTTGGCTAACTGACATTATAACAGTAAATTTAAAGTCATGAAGCACCACATTGCTTAGATTTGCTGAAAAATACGAAAACTGAATTTCCTTGCACATGCCCTACTTTCGGGCGACAATCAGCTGGTTCTCACCGGCAATATGGTAGCCGATCATGTGAAGGGCCAGATGCTGGAAAGCCTTCCTGAAGCTATGCGCGATGGCGTGCAGCTGCACAGACTGATTGACAGTTTTACCGACAGTCATCCTTTGGTCAAAGAAACTGCCCAGACGTTGACAGCGGATTTCGGCAAATATGCCCCTGTGGTGCTCGACATTTATTTTGATCATTTTCTTGCCATAGGCTGGGGTCGTCACGGCCGCGGCGATCTCACCGAGTTTGCCCAATGGGTTTATCGCACTTTATTAAATAACTACGGACATCTTCCCCCGCGATCGCGTCGTATAGTGCCTTGGATGGTGGCACAGAACTGGTTGGCCGGCTATGCCAATCTGCGCGATCTTCAGCGCGTTTTCAACGGCATGAACCGCAGGGCTAGTTTTGTAAGTGGCATGGACAGAGCGGTTGATGTGTTACTTAGACATTACATCATGATCGAAAATGCCTTCGAACAATTCTGGCCTGAGCTCAGGTTACACCTTAATCAATCCAGCCAAAATATTGATTAACATGCCTTGATGGTCAAAATTTGGCCACTTACATTGATCGATTCGGCTTTTTAAATCAGTTCGGCGTTATTAAAATCATTCTGCGTCAGTAATAGCTGTTCGGTGTAGTCTGCAGACTACGCCGAACGTTATATTTTAATAATCGCGCCAATTCAAAACGTCATTCCATTGAAAGTAAAAACAAGGTTGGCCACAAAGTTCCAAATCATCACAACCGCTGTAGCAAACACTTTACTCACATAAAAATTCATTCTTACCCGGCTAACCAAAACCCAAAGCATTAAGGTGTTGATGGCCAGTCCAAGAACGGCGATGAAAATAAATCCGGTATATTCAACAGCCACATTGGGGTTGGTGCTCTGAAATGTCCAAAAGCGGTTGAGCATGTAGTTGGAACTTGCCGCAGCGATGAAGCCAATGGCATTGCTCAGGTATTTCTGCCATCGGGCCACCTCCTTGAGCAGCCATGTGATGCCAAAATCCACAAAGAGGCCGCTGAAACCCACTACGCCAAAGCGCAGAAACTTGAGCACAAAACTATCGGCCAGTAATTGAAGATAGAGCGTTTGCAATGAATTGAATTATAATTCAACCACCAAAATCATCGGTTCGTTGTTGCGAATCAGATCAACATTAACGCGCTCGCCAGGCTTGATAGTCTTTAGTCGGTTCATGTAATCGTAAATATCCTTCACAGGCAGCCCATTGATGCCAGTGATCCGATCGCCTTTTTTCATTCCTGCCTGATCGGCAGGGCCGCCCTTGGTTACACCGTCAACATTAAGCCCATTGCCTCCGGTGTCGGCAAAGCCAGGCATAATGCCAAAAGTAACCCTGAAGCCGCGTCGGCTAGCCACCCTCTCGCGTGGTCCAGCTTCTCGAAAATCGGGTCGGTCAGCGCTTTGGGCAAGCTCAAGACTTACCGTCCCAATAAGTCCCAGCACCTGCTGCATTCCGGTGTAGTTAATCTTGTCGGGTGTATCATTGGGTGTGTGATAGTCGCTGTGGGCTCCTGTAGTAAAGAAAAGTACCGGGATTCCTTCGGCATAAAACGATGCATGATCAGAAGCACCAAAGCCTTCAGGCGAAAATGCGAGACTCAGACCAGTACCTTCGGCCAAACGGTTGAGCATAGGCTCCCAAACTGAGGAAGTACCAGTGCCTCCGGCCATAACTGATTGCTTTTCATTTAGACGGCCAATCATGTCAAGATTGACCATGGCCACAACCTTTTCTTTTGGGAAAGGCAGATTTCGCACAAAATATCTTGAGCCAACGAGACCTAATTCTTCGGCACTAAAAGCCACAAAAACCACATTGCGCTTAAGTTTTCCTCGCTGAGCATTAAGCTTTTTCGCCAACCATAGCAAGCCGGCCACACCAGATGCATTGTCGTCGGCGCCGTAATGTACTGCCGGGGTATCGGGCATACGCGAACCCGACCCAGGACCACCCATACCGAGATGGTCGTAATGGGCACCGATAACCAACCATTCATCTGATGCCTTAGGAGCGTAGAGGGCAGCAACCACGTTTTGGGTTGTCACTGTCTTCTTTTCAAGTTGTGTTATGGCGGCAATTGTGTGTCCAATCCTGATAGAACTACTCTTTCCTTTGATGGCCTTCGCTTCAAGGCTATCGCCTGGAAATCCTTCAGGAAGCAAATAACGATCGGCAGCACTACGTTTCAAGTCAATTACCGGAATCCCAACATCCGACACCGATCGGTCGAAAATCAGCGGAGCGAGCTCATCCTGTGCATTATTGCGCTTTCCGGAAGTAATGATCAATCCGGCAGCTCCCCGATCGCGGGCAAGCATGGCTTTGGTACGTGCATCGGAAAAAGGGATAAAAGGGCTGTCGTTGCGCTCGGGCATCGGATCACCGCGAAGCACAACAACCCATTTACCCTTTACATCGAGATTATCGTAGTCGTTTCGTGCAAGCGTGTCGTTTTGCATTACGATACCAAATCCCGCATACACAACTTCTGCCTCAAGTCCGGTTGATGCACTGAATGCATAAACACTATACTCGGAGCCATATTCCAGCGAATGTCCTCCAATAGAGAGCGTATTGCCAGGCCCCGCCTGAACCGAAGCCACAAGATTAAATGACTGGAAGCCATTGTAAGCCATTGGCTTCAGCCCTGATTTCTTCAATTGTTCAATAATATAGCGAGCAGCCATCTGATCGGCATTGCCGCCAACAGGCCTCCCTTGCATTTCGTCGGATGCCAGCTTATAAATATACTGTTTGAGCTGTTCTGTAGTTTGTGCATAAATTGAGAGCGAAGTAATATAAAGTACTACTATCGAAGCAATTGCAAGAAAAAGGCTCCTTTTTAACATTGACAAATTTTTTGCAAAATTAGGAAAAAGCAGGGCACCGTGAGATCAATCAAGTAAAGACAGGCCACTTGATTCCGAAATTTGGAATTAATAACTTTAACAAGAATCTCTTTGTCTTACACAATTACTCCTGTGAAATAACAAGTTGCCCAAATCTTGGTTTTGTTTAAAAGATTAGATTCTCATTTATGGAATTTTTTTCCACAATAAAGACATAGCACGCAAACTCATCAAAAAATTTATAATTGATTATGAATCGATTAGCTACTACGGCACAGGTTTTGAACCTGTGAAAGTACACTTGTTTTGTTTGTTTTTCATAATTGGGCCACCCTCCCGGGTGGCTTTTTTAGTGATATGATTTTTCGTTAAGATCAGAACATCCAAACCCCTGAAAAGTAATGGGTTCAGATATTATTCTATTGGCTGCATTTGCTCGAAGGGGAAAAAACAAGCCGGACATATTTTGCCCGGCTTGTCTGCAGAAACGCATAAGTTTTAGCGTACGACCAGTTTTTGCATCACGCGAACACCATCAGCCTGTACCTGAACCACATACATTCCAGCATCAAGTCCATTAAGCGGTATCTGAACCCGGTGTGGGCCGGCATAGTTTAACTGGATTTGCTTACTATAAACC
>DAIOUP010000123.1:0-6226 GCA_036759465.1 Bacteroidales bacterium | reverse complement strand
TGTCCCAGGCCTGCTGCGGTATCTTTTCGGCATTGCCCGAAAGCACTGCGGCTAAGTTGTAAACCTGCGTGATCTTGAAACGCACCGCAAAATGCAGCAGATTGTTGTAGTCGAGCACGTCGAGCAGGTAGAATGGTCCTGTTTCGAGTATGTCGGCCGGAGGCTGCTTGATGTCGGTGGCAAATACGTTCTTGTTGCCATAAATCTTCCGCAGGGCGAGGGTAAGCTCCGAACCAATCTGACCCGAACAGCCGATAACCAGTATTCTTTCCATTTTGTGAAATTATTAACAGTTAAGCTGCAAAGGTAGCCCAAAACCCCGAGCCTTCCAAGGCATCCGGAGCCCTGCACGCCATTTTTTCGTTTCTTTGCAAATTCAAAAAAACGCAGGGGATGAAGCCCGACATTGCAGAAGCCAAGCTTCAGATATACAATACACTAAGCAGAAAGAAAGAAGTATTCGAACCGCTGCTGGCCGGCCGGGTGGGCATGTACGTTTGCGGCCCGACCGTATATGGCGATGCTCATCTTGGGCACGCCCGGCCAGCCGTTACCTTCGACCTGGTTTATCGTTTTCTCACCGCCCTGGGATACAAGGTGCGCTATGTGCGCAACATCACCGATGTGGGGCATCTGGAAAACGATGCCGATGAAGGCGAAGACAAGATTGCCCGCAAAGCGCGTCTGGAACAGCTCGAACCCATGGAGGTGGTGCAACATTATACGGTTCGCTACCACAAAAACATGGATCAGCTCAATGTGCTCAGGCCGTCGATTGAGCCGCACGCTTCGGGGCACATCATCGAACAGATCGAAATGATTAAGCGCATACTTGAAAAAGGCTATGCCTATGAGGTGAACGGCTCGGTTTATTTCGACGTGGAGCGCTACAATCAGCATTACAATTACGGGGTGCTTTCGGGCCGCAAGGTGGATGAGCTCATTGCCAACACCCGCGAGCTTGCAGGCCAGAGCGAGAAACGCAGCAGTACGGACTTTGCCCTGTGGAAAAAGGCCGAACCCGAGCACATCATGCGCTGGCCCTCGCCCTGGAGCGAAGGCTTTCCGGGCTGGCACCTCGAATGCTCGGCCATGGGCTGCAAATATCTTGGCAATCAGTTCGACATACACGGCGGAGGCCTCGACCTGCTCTTTCCCCATCATGAATCGGAAATTGCGCAGAGCACCGTGGCCAACGGTGTCAATCCGGTGCGCTACTGGATGCACAACAATATGGTTACCATCAACGGGCAAAAGATGGGCAAGTCGCTGGGCAATGCCATGAGCCTCGACGACATTTTTACCGGCAATCATCCCCTGCTTGCCCAGGCCTACAGCCCCATGACCATTCGTTTTTTTATCCTGCAGGCACACTACCGCAGCACCCTCGACTTTGGCAACGAAGCCCTGCAGGCAGCCGAAAAAGGACTTTCAAGGCTCACGGAAGCCGGAAAAACCCTTGCCCGACTTCAGTCAAACCAGGATGCTCAGCCAATTGGCGTTGCAAAGTTGGAACAAGCGGCCTGGGAGGCCATGCTCGACGACTTCAATAGCCCTGTGGCCATCGCCCAACTGTTCGAGGCTGTGCGCATTATCAACAGCATAGCCGAAGGACATCTTCAAATCAATCAGGAAGAGCTGGAAACCATGCGCACTTTTTATCAGGACTTCACCCGCAATATCCTCGGGCTGTCGGACGAAGGGGCTGCAGGCAACGACGAAAGCACCATAGAAGGGCTTATGGAAACCATTCTCGAGCTGAGGCAGGAAGCCCGCAGCCGCAAAGACTTTGCCACCAGCGATAAAATCCGCGACCGTCTTGGCCTGCTCAACATTGTAGTGAAAGATGGCAAGGAGGGAAGCAGCTGGCAGTTCAAATCTTAGGCCACTTTAACCTCAATGAACAGCGACAAAATTTGACATCCAACCTTGCTTTGAATTATCTTTGATGTTTCCTTTGCAGTCAGGGTTGGCCAAAGATCCAGACTCGCAAGTACAAACAACAAAACAAGTCGGACGTTGGAAAAGGAAAATCAACACCTCAAAGTCAGGGTGGGCGAATTGGAAGACGAATTATCGCGCCTGAGGAGTGCGGCCGAGCGCGACATCAATCACAGGATGGCACTCACCATCAACAATATCCCGCTGGCCATTGTCAACACGGACCGGCATGGCTACATCAATGCCGTAAACCCGGCCTTCCTCCGCATTTTTTCGACAACATCGGGCGAGCTGATCGACAAGCAAAACATCCGCTATTTTGAGCCCTTTGTGCAAAACCCTATCTACTCCTATGTGGAAGATCTTGTGGAGAAAGGACTCGAATTCGATATCGAAACTCCTTTTCACCTCGCCGAAAAAGATGTTTATTTTCGCTGCAGGGGTATTAAAATAAGCAGCCAGCTCACCGACGACGCCAGCCTGCTGATTATCATCGGCGATATCACGCGCCGAAAAACGACCGAACAGGAACTAATCAAAGCCCTGCAAAAAGCTGAAGAATCGGACAGGCTGAAAACCGCATTTCTTGCGGCCATGAGCCATGAGATTCGCACGCCCATGAACCACATCATTGGTTTTTCTGAATTTCTGAAAGACACTTCGCTAAGCGCAGAAGAACGCGAAGAATACAGCCGGATCATATACGAAAGCGGACAAACGCTACTCAGGCTCATCGAAGATATCATCGACATTGCACGGCTCGAATCACGGCAGATGATCACCAATCCTACGGTATTCGGCGTGCACGACTTTATGAAAGGCATCTACCTTTCCTTTTTAGGGCAACTGGAGAAAAACCTCAAAACTCCGGTTCAGTTCACCTTACGAAGTCCGGACAATCAATCGGCCATTTATGTGAAGACCGACGCTATGCGTTTGCAGCAGATTATCGACAACCTGCTCGACAATGCATTCAAGTTTACCTCTCAGGGACAGGTTGAGCTTGGGTACATGGTTCGGGAAGGTGGGAAGCTGGCGGTTTACGTGCGCGATACCGGTCCGGGCATTCCGGCCGACAAACATGAATGGATTTTTAAACGATTCAGACAGCTCGACTACAGCATCAACAAAAAATACGGAGGCACCGGTCTTGGTCTGGCATTGGTTAAAAGCCTTGCCGAACTCCTTGAAGGCGAGGTGCTTCTGGACTCTGAGCCCGGCAAAGGCTCTACATTTACGATTTTAATCCCAGGACTCATCATGCAACAAACATATAACAACGGAAACAACAATGGTTTGGCTCGTCACGACTGGTCAGACTATACCTTTCTGGTGGTCGAAGACGAACGTTCGAACTACAACCTGCTGAGCATCATGCTCCGGCCCAGCAAGGCAAGGCTCATCTGGGCGAAAGACGGAAATGAAGGCATTGCTATGTTCGAAGAGCTTAAAAACGAGATCGACCTGGTTTTGATGGATATCCGGCTGCCCGGCATCAATGGTTACGAAGTAACCCGTCATATCAAACAAATCAGGCCCGAACTGCCTGTGATTGCCCAAACGGCCTATGCCATGGAAATTGAGATCATCAAGGCACGCGAATCGGGCTGCGACGACTATATCACCAAACCCATCGACCGCCGCCTGCTGCTCGATATGATAGCGCGCCATCTGCCCAGGCCTGATCAGGTTTGAATTACTGAATCGCAACCGCTGTCAACTGATGTTCGTTTGTCAACAAGGCATCAAATAATATCCGGCAAAAACTTGTTGTTTTTATACCAATCCAGCATTTTTGCTCCTGATTAAACCCTTGCCCAATCCTTGCTGCCTACCCAACCTTGGCATTCACACTCACGGGTTTCTGCAAAGATGGCTCGCTGTTGAAATAGTTATTGCCAGCAAAACCCATACACCTACAACATATAAACGATAAAGCATTTCTTCTGGTTGGAACCCATTCCAAAATTATTGCAAGCAACAGATCAATACCGGTAGCGCCTTTTCAGTACATTTAACCATATATGGCCGCCCCATAACGCATCTCTGAATTTATAATTGATTTGGGTTTGGCTCGATAAAAGGCAGCGGATTCATTCCGCTTAATTCGCTCAATTGGTAACGAGGAGTTTCCTCGATTCGCGATAACCATCAGCACGAATGAGCTGCAGCATGTAAACTCCTGGCTTGAAATCCGACACATCCACCCGACAAGATAATTCGAAAAGAAAGTTTTTTACCCTTGCGCCACTTGATGAAAAGATAGTAGCAGAAGTAGGCAATTTAGAGGTGCTTTGCAATGTAAAGTGGCTTTTGGCTGGTATTGGAAACATTGAATATTTAACCGATGGGTTTACCAAATCGTCTTCCAGACCTAAAAAGTTACCTTCCCAATCCATTTTTAAGTAAAAAACATCCTGTGCCGGGTAATCCCGATAATACGTCACCGGTATCAAACATCCACCGTCAGAAGTAGCCAGTAAACTTCCGGATGAAATACCCCCGGTAGTATTATAAAACCTGGATTGAAGTATTTGTCCCGAAATATCAGTTTTATAGATAAATATCTGATTGGGAACAGCCGACGAACCATTAGAAGTGGCTATTGGAATCCTTGTCCCACCAATAAACAATACCCCGGGCTGATAACTGCTCAGGCTTGCTCCCCTGACATTTTCATTTTCAAATCCAATAATTATTGTGTTCAGCGGGTTAACCTGATCGTCAACATGAAGAACCTCTGCCTCAAAAAAAGGATTTTCATGGCCAAAAACAAACTTCATTTTGTCGCGAAGCAGAAAATAGCTTTGTAAATTATAAGGTTTTATCCTAACATTTAAAAACTCACTTCCCCATCCCAAAGAAAAAGCAGATTCGAAGCCGAAATTTTCATTCAATTGAATGACAGTGTTTTGCCAACTCCACATATGATATTTGTTTGCCCCAATGGGCCAGAGATAAAATGCATAAAAATCAAGTGTTTGCTCCAGTGTCCGCAAAATATCGCCGTTCTGAGCGATTTCCATGAAGAAATATTGACTGGAAGGCGGGGTTTGGCCGTATTCTTCGACAATATGACCATATGTTACAATATTGCCTGCCTGGTTGAAAGTTATTGCGCCGCTCGGATCAATTTTCTTGCCTGTTATACCGACCAATGAATGATGCAAAATGTTGAGCGATTCGTCCATCCAAATCAATCCTAATCTCAACTGGTTCGAATCGGGGTTATATGCCGGACCGGACATTAATATATTTCCGTTGTTTAGTATAAGGGCCTGATAAAGCATGATGTACCACTCGTCAATAGACTTTAGATACACACTGTCCTGAATATTTAAATTTTTGTTGGTTGAAAGTATGATGTTCCCCCAATCTGTGAATGGGTCGCCTAACGTACCATTGTCCTTTATTTTACATTCGAGGGCTCCCAAAATAAACCTTTGGGATGTTTCAACAGAAAAAGCAGTGGATACATATTCACCAGTGCTGATCCATAATGGCCGAACTTGTTGAGCAAGGCCCTTTACATGAATAGCCAGGACAATAAAAAAGCTCAATCTTAAAATTAGTTTAAAAAAAGTGTTCATCGTCGATTAAATTTCTTCAAAATGTAAATATAAACAAGCCTTTTATTTGGATAATTTACTATGTCAATCATCTGCCCCAACGTAGGTTCGACGATAAATCTGACCAACATAACGATGAGTGAACCATGTTTGTGTACCTGAGACATTTATGGGGTTCGGGCATGGGGGCGAATAACAAATCACATCCCAGCAATAGATGTAAAACCATCCAATGGTTAGATCCGGATGCCCATTGTATAATGGGTTCATTTCATCAATTACTGCTTTTGTTGAAATAAGAAATTGATTCAATACAGTGCTATTCATTTGATACATGCCACACCAGCCAAAATCCCAAAATATCCTAAGCTCTGGGTTGCCAGCAATCGGATAAGCCGAAATAAAATGAGCATAATAATATGTGTAAACATAATCGGGATGAAAAAAGTGCGGGGAGCCATGAGATATTTTTTCAAAATATCTATAATTGGCCCGCATATTTTGCGGATGAAAAACCCCTCCGCCAGGATAATCAGGGCTGTTTCCGGCCCACAACAAATCATTTATTCCAAATAATTGCAATGGAGTGCCTGGAGCAGTAGGGGAAATAAGGAATTTAGCATTGCTTTTAGGACCTCCGGCAGATATGATTGTTACCTTCACCTCATTTTCATTGTAGTCTTCAGTTATTAATGCAATAGACCAAAAAACAAAAC
>DAIOUP010000122.1:0-6237 GCA_036759465.1 Bacteroidales bacterium | reverse complement strand
GTATATGCCAGTATGCGTTTGAGGTCGGTTTGTCGGGTGGCCATGGCGGCGCCGGTGAGCATCGTTACGCCTCCAAAAATTATCAGGCTTTGGTGCCAGAGCGGATCGCCGGCAAACATGGGGTTGAGCCTGGCCAGCAGGAAAACCCCGGCTTTGACCATGGTGGCCGAGTGCAGGTAGGCGCTCACGGGTGTGGGGGCTTCCATGGCATTCGGAAGCCAGAAATGAAACGGAAACTGGGCCGATTTGGTAAAAGCTCCGGCCAGAATCAGAACGAGGGTAGCTATATATAAAGTATTGTTGCTCAATATTTTGCTGGCATCAATCATCCCCGAAAGGCTATACGTGCCAGCGGCATTACCGGCCATAATCAGCCCGGCAAGCAAGGCCAGTCCGCCCCCTCCAGTTACCAGCAGGGCCTGCAGGGCAGCCTTGCGCGATTTAAGGCTTTCGTGCTTGAAGCCGATGAGCAAAAACGAGCTGATGCTGGTGAGTTCCCAGAAAACGAAAAGTGCAAAGATGTTGTCCGACAATACCACCCCGATCATCGAGGTCATAAAAAACAATATGTATGCATAAAACCGGCCCTCCTTAGGATGATGGTGCAGGTAGGCCGAGGCATAAAACACTACAAGTGTACCTATCCCGGTGATGATTAAGGCAAACAAAAGTCCGAGCCCATCGACCATAAAATCGAGGCCTACGCTCATCGATTCAAACCACTGATGATTGAAAATCAACGAATAGCCATGTTGCACTTCGGATAGGAAGCCGGCAAGCCATACAAACATGGCCAGCGGAACCAGTGTGAGCCATTTGCCCGAACGTGCCGGATCGAGCCGATGAATAAGCGGGGCCACAATGGCCGCCAAAAAACCTAAAGCGATGAGCAAAATCATAGCTCTTCCTCCTCTGCGTTATCTTCCTCCGTCTCGGACTGCACCTCGCGTTGGGGCTTAACGCAACCCGTTTCCAGATTGATTTTGTCTTTGAGCTGGTCGGACACCGTGCCTTTCCACATCGGTAATTCGGCTACATAGGCCGCAATGCCCAGCATGTGCGATCCTACCGGAACGCTAAGGATAAGGAAAACAATTACCCCGAGCACGTGCAGAGCCTGACCGAAGCTACCAAAGTGAATGGCCACGGCAAGCAACATGGAGGCCACCCCGAAAGTGGCCGCGATGGTTGCCGACGACATACGCAGATACACATCGGGCATACGCAACAATCCGATTGAGGCGACAAGGATCACCAGTGCCCCAATCAATAGTAGTGCTATCACAAGTATCTCAGCCATAAATCAATGCAGATCAAATCGGTCTTTTTCTTTTTTGCTTCGCATATGGTAAACGGCAAAGCCCACCGAACTCAGGAAGGCAATCAGGGCGAGTACCAGGGTAATATCGATGAGCACGTCCATGTCATAAAGCACGGCATAAGCCGAAAGACCGCCAATGCTCACAATAACCAGAAGGTCGAGGGCCACCACCCTGTCCATGAGGCTTGGCCCGCGCAGTACCCTTATGGTAATGAGCACCATCGAAAGGGCCATAATCGGCAATATCACATACAATATCCACTGATCCAGACTCATCGCAATACCTCCAGAAGTTTCTTTTCCAGTCCGTTTTTAATTTCGTCTATGGTGTCCTGCTCGTTTTCGCTCAGGTAAACGTTGTAAACATAGAGTACAGTCCGGTCGTCGGAAACGGCCAGACTAGTGGTGCCCGGCGTGAGTGTGATAAAGCTCGCAAGGGTTGCTATTTCGAAGTCGGTGCGAGCATCGAGCGGTACAGCAACAATGCCGGGACGGATTTGTGGCTTTGAGCGCAATATGTCGAGTCCCACACGCAGGCTGCCTTTTACCACTTCTTTAACAAAAAGTGAGGCGAAGGAGGCAGCCTTTGGCACGATTGTAACATATTTCGGCTTGCTGGGGGTGTTGCGGTGGGTAAACCAAATCACAAGATACCCAGCCAGATAGCCGAAGGCAAACTCGTCGAGCCTGAACTTCTGCGTGAGCGACAGCCAGATGAAGGCCAGAAAAATGTTCATCAACAGGTATTTCATGGCGCAACTCCCAACACTTTAGTGATGTACTCATTTGGATTAAGTAGCTGATTGGCAGCTCTTTCGGCAATTTGGAAAAAGGGCTCAGGGTAAAACCCGATCCATAAGGTAATGCCTGCGAGCATGGCTATGGGTAAAATCAGAAGGATGTTTCGTAGGCTCAGGAGGCGCTCCGTGAAAGGGACGGCATCCTCCGGTGCCGGCGCCCAGAATCCCTCGTTCCATATTTTAATCATCGAAAAGAGGGTAAGCAATCCCACAAACAGCGCTACGGCCACAATGAACCAACTTTGAAGATCGATACCGGCTTTGATCATCAGAAACTTGCTCCAGAAACCTGAAAGCGGAGGTATGCCTGCCAGCGAAAGCGCAGGGATGAGAAACAGCACAGCCAGCAATGGGTAAGCATTGAGCAGGCCGCCTACCCTGCGCACGTCGAATTGTCCGCTCACTCTTTCGACAACACCACCTACAAGGAATAAGTTGGCCTTGACGATGATGTGGTGCATGATGTAGAACACCGCACCGGCCAGCGCCAGCGGACTAAATAACGCCAGACCCATAAGCATATAACCGATCTGGCTGATGATATGAAATGAGAGAATGCGGCGAATGTCGTATTGCACGGCAGCTCCCATTACGCCAACCAGCATCGTAAAACCAGCTATCCACAAGAGAATGTGGTGCGTAAACGCCACATTGGTAACAAAAATCAGGCTGAACACCCTGATCAGGCTGTAAACGCCCACCTTGGTGAGCATGCCCGCAAAAATGGCCGATATACTGATAGGAGGGGTGTGGTAGGAAGCCGGAAGCCAAAAAAACAATGGAAAAACAGCCGATTTGATGCCAAAAGCGACAAGGAAAAAAATAGAAACCAGCATCACCATGCCCTGCTGCTCCACCTGAGGCACTTTCACAGCCAGATCGGCCATATTAAGGGTACCGGTGAGGGCATACAACAATCCTACGCCTATAAGGAAAAAGGTTGACGATAACAGATTTATCGAGACATATTTTAAGGTGCCCTCGAGCTGAAATTTACGCTGGCCCAATGAAAGCAGCACGAAGGACGAAATGAGCATCACCTCGAACCATACGTAAAGGTTGAAAATATCGCCGGTGAGAAAGGCTCCGTTGATACCCATATACATAATATTGAGCAGGGGATAGTAAGCAAACTGAATGCTTCGCCGGGCATCCTGCAGTTCCTCGTCGTGGTGCATGGACGAGACTGAATAAACCGACACTGCAAAAGCCATTATGGCGGTGATGACTACCATAACCGCACTGAAAATATCGGCTACCAGGCTGATACCGAAGGGGGCTCGCCAGTTGCCTCCCTGCATTACCAGAATGCCATCGTTAAGTACGGTATTTAAAAGCAGAATACCTATAACTACAAATAGCGCCGATCCTGCCACATTCACCCATTGCTGCCATCTGCGACTGTTCCATAGGGCAAGCGTGATGAGGCCCAGCAGCAGCGGATAAAGCACCGGTGCGGCCACAAGCAGGCTGGAGTATGTATTGATTGAGGGCATTAGTGATCAGTGGTTTTGAGTTCGTCGGAATCTTCGATGCCCGATTGCTGGTAAAGCTGCTGAATGAGCACAATGGTAAAAGCCATCACCCCGAAACCGATTACAATGGCTGTAAGTATAAGAGCTTGAGGCAATGGATCGGCTACGCTTTGAGCCACTTCGGTAGCATCTTCAGGAATAAGCGGAACCTTTGCGCGCTGTGCGCCGGCTACCGCAAAAATGAGCAGGTTGGCCGCATAGCTTAGCAGCATCAGTCCTATGATGAGCTTGATTATGCTTCGCCGCAAGATCATATAGATGGCTGCGCCAAATAGAAAACCAATAAGCAAAGCGAGCAGGATATTCATGTTTTCAGTTTGTCTGATTCAGATTTAAAACGATGCTTGTTGTAACGCCCATCACCACAAGGTAAACGCCGATGTCGAACATCAGGATGTTGCTCATGTGGCCAATGCCGGGCAGAGTGGTGTGGTCCCATAGGCCTGAAAACACCGGCAATCCAGCAAAAACCGGCGCAATACCGCTGCCAAGTGCTACCATCAGCCCGGGCAGAAGAAACATGACCGGACTTTTTGGAAAATATTTCTTGGTATGCTTCACGCCCCGTGCCATCACATCCATGGCAAAGGCCATAGCAGCGATAAGGCCGCCAACAAATCCCCCGCCAGGCTCATGATGTCCCCTGAACAGAATAAAAAGGGAGAACAGCAGCAGCACCGGAAGCAAAATGCGTGAGGCGGTTTTGAAAATGAGGGAGTGCATATACCTGTTGTCTTGTTGATTACAAAATTCCACAAACAAAAATAAACCTTGTCTTGTTTACGGCCAAACGGCATAAGCCTTCACAAAGCATTGAAAAATTGCGATTTACATGTTTTTAGACCTGAGAAGCAGCGCCATACATCATCCGGTGGCTATTTATTAAAAAAACCTAAATCGGCATTTCATCTCAGGCGACCATGCCCGCCCATCACTGCAACCGTTGTAGAATGCGCGATGTCCGATTATTGACCTGCAAGCGGATTGGCCAGGGTTTCGGTAGCTATATTTGTTAATGAATTAACAATTCATAATTATGGAAAAACTCAAGAAGATCCAACTGCCTAAAGCCGTTGAAAGCCTGTTTTCATCCACACTTCATAAGCCGGTTTGTTTCGAAACTGTTGACGAGTTGGCCGATGCCGCCACCGGAGGTCGCGAAAAGCTTGAATATGAAGTGCAATACGATATTCCCGGCAAAGGACTTTATACAGAAGCCGTGGTGCACCGCGTCACCAACGGCATCTCGGCCAACTACACCGATGTTTACATGCGTCGCCGCGACCCCGACACCATGCTCATAGCCGATGATCTGCCTTCGGACAAGGAACGCTTCGAAGAGCGCATGGGCTATCCTTTTGACGGTCTTCGCAAGGAAACCTTCGATTGGATGAAGCAGCAAAAGCTGGCGTACTTTTTCTTCCGCATTAGCAAGCTCGACAACAGCCCTTATGGAATGGCCATAGCTCCGTCTAATGCCGCCTTTTTTGCCATGGGACTGGCCATGTTGCAGCACATGGTAAGGCCGTCGGAAATGCCTGATAATCAGAAAATATACGCAGTTGTTTATGTTGCGCCCGTGTTCAGGCATACCCATTTCGACGGCAAACAGGTGGTAGTGCATAGCCGGCAGAAAGATTTGTATGAGATTTTCTCCTACAACCTTTATCCCGGCCCCAGCGCCAAAAAAGGTATCTATGGCGTATTGCTCAACCTGGGCGAAAACGAAGGCTGGGTTACAGCGCACTGCTCGGCGGTGGAGTCGGTAAGCCCCTACGACAACATCACCCGTTTCATGCACGAAGGCGCCAGCGGTGGCGGAAAAAGCGAGATGCTACAGCACATCGTGCGCGAACGCAGCGGAGAGGTACTCATCGGCACCAACACCATTACCGGCGAGCGACGCACCATCCAGATTCCGCGATTCTGCGAAATCAACCCCATAGCCGACGACATGGCTACCATCCACCCCGACCTGCAAACCGAAAGCAAACGCCTGCGCCTGCTCGATGCCGAAAATGCCTGGTTTATCCGTACCGACAATATCACAGGCTATGGTATTGACCCTGTGCTCGAAAAGATAACCATTAATGCCACCAGGCCTTTGCTGTTTCTCAACATCAAATCGCACCCTGGCGGCACGGCCCTCATCTGGAATCATACCGAGGATGCACCCGGAAAGCCTTGCCCTAATCCGCGCGTCATCGTGCCCCGCGAGCTGTTCGAAGGTGTGGTGAGCCATCCGGTACACATCGATGTGCGCAGTTTTGGGGTGCGCACTCCTCCCAGCTCGCTCGAAAATCCCAACTACGGCATTCTTGGTCTCTTTCACATGCTTCCGCCTGCCCTTGCCTGGCTGTGGCGATTGGTTTCGCCCCGCGGCCATGCCAATCCGAGCATTGTTGGCACTGGCAAAGGCATGGAAAGCGAAGGTGTGGGTTCCTACTGGCCCTTTGCCACCGGAAAAAAAGTGCGTCAGGCCAATCTGCTGCTCGAACAAATTGCCTCGAAAACCGACACCCGCTACGTGCTCACTCCCAATCAGTATGTCGGGGTGTGGAAAGTGGGATTCCGTGCACAA
>DAIOUP010000121.1:0-6270 GCA_036759465.1 Bacteroidales bacterium | reverse complement strand
ACGCAGGGTAATGTACCGGGCGGGCTACAGCACCGACGAAAAGATCGACGACTCATTTCCGTTGACTGCCTGGCATCCATCAGGACAAATATTTGCTTTCGTTTTGGAAGAAAAAGGCCGTATTCACCTTTACCTGTACAACCTCGAAGACCGAAGCTTGGACAAAAGAAACCTATATGAATTTCAGAAGGTTACACACATAAGCTACTCCACCGATGGCCGCCAGTTGGCCATGTCGGCGGTGCGGCAAGGAAAACCGGATATCTATGTCTTCGATCTGGCCTCCAATTCCTGGACACAGATCACCGATGATTATTACACAGATCTTTACCCTGTTTTCACCGAACAAAACCGGCGCATCGTATTCAGTTCCAACAGGCCAGAGCCCTCGCTGCAAAAAGAACGCAACCCCGAAAACACCAATCGTCCCTCAACCTTCGATTTATTCTCCTACGATTTCAAACGCCGTTCTCCACAACTTATTCGTTTGACCGATACTCCCCTTGCCAACGAAACCCATGCAAGCCTTGCCGCAGCTGGTCTGATTTATTTTCTAAGCGACGAAAGCGGGTTTAACAACATTTTTGGCGGTCGCTTCGACAGCGCAATTTCCTATGTAGACACTACGGTTCATTACCGCTACTTCATGGAGGCAAACAGGCTTACCAAGTTTACCAGCAACATATCCTATTTTACAGGCTCCCCGCTCAACGGAGAATATATCGCAGCTTCCCGCGACGGTCGCTACGATAAACTGTTCAGGATCAGGCCGGGAGAGCTGGAGCCCGCCACCGAGGCCATGACACGCTCGGCTTTTATGAACAACCTCATTGAGCAGCAACAGCGCGAGGCGGTATTTTCGGTTGCGGCCCAAAAAAGCCGAAAGCATTTTCGATCGGTATTCAGGCCCGCAGAACTCGTTCCCGATACCCTCGAGGGGCCTGCACCGGTGCGACAGGGCACCTTTGGCATTTCGGGCAGCCAGCGGCTCTCGTTGCTCAACCAGGGCAACGAAGAACAGCGAACCGACCAGTTCATGCAGCCAAAACGACGCATTTATCTGGTGGAATACTTCTACGATGCTCTGACTACACAAATCGATTTCAGCTACATTAACCGTAGTTATCAACCTTTTACCGGAGGAGGCTCTCCAATTTTTCTCAATCCGGGCTTTAATGTGCTCACTGGAATCAACCTCACTGATCTGCTTGAGGATTATCGCATCAGCGGAGGCGTACGCCTCAACTCGAGCCTTATCAATAACGAGTATGTGTTTATTTTCAACAACCTGAAGCACAGGCTCGACAGGACAATTGTACTGCACCGCAACACCCTTGAGAATTTCGACAACGAACAAAGTCAGTTCACCCGAACCCATGTGCATCAGGGCGTATACTCGGCCACCTGGCCTTTCAGCGAAATACTCTCGCTCAGAGGCAGCGCCTTTTACCGAAACGATATGAAAGTGTGGCTGGCAACGGATGCCAACTCGCTCAAGCAAAAAAACCAATACGACCATTGGGCCGGATTAAGGGCCGAACTGACCTTCGACAACACACGTCAGCTGGGCATGAATCTTTACACAGGAAGACGGTGGAAAATTTTCGGCGAGTATTATCAGATGGTGCTGCCCGATCAGCGTAACTTCAGTGTTTTCGGCTTCGATTTCAGAAATTATCAGCGCATCCACCGCAACTTCATCTGGGCCGGCCGCCTTGCGGGGAGCACATCCTTCGGTCAGGACAAACTCATTTACTACATGGGAGGTGTTGATAACTGGCTCATACCGCGATTCGACCAAACAACGCCCATCGATCGCACACAGAATTACCGCTATCAGACCTTAGCCACCAATATGCGCGGTTTCAACCAGAACATACGCAATGGCAACAACTTCATCCTGGCCAATACCGAGCTGCGCTTGCCCGTATTCAGCTATCTGCTCAACAACCCCATCAGTTCCGACTTTGTACGCAACTTCCAGATCGTTGCCTTTGGCGATGTGGGTATGGCCTGGTCGGGGCTTAATCCTTATGATCCGGCCAATTCGCTCTATACCAGTTATGTGAGTAGTGGCCCTCTGAACATTTCGGTCGAAATTCAAAAAGAACCGCTCGTAGGAGGTGTGGGGTTCGGTGCCCGCACTACCTTGCTGGGGTATTTTGTTCGGGGCGATGTGGCCTGGGGAATAGAAGACCGCAAATTGGGGAAACCACTGTTCTACCTTTCATTTAGCCTTGATTTCTAACAAGATAGCATCATGACACTTACTACAGCTTTAATACTCGTTGCCATAGGGCTGTTTGCCGGTGTGTTTAGCGGAATGATCGGACTCGGAGGAGGCCTTGTTATCATACCAGCACTCATTTACCTTCTTCACCTCGATCAACATACGGCACAAGGTACATCACTGGCCATCATGCTTCCACCCATCGGGCTGATGGCCGCTTTGAACTATTATAAAGCCGGAGCATTGAACATAAAATATGCTGCAATAATTGCCGCCGCCTTTTTTATCGGAGGCTGGTTTGGTTCTAAACTGGCGCTTGGTATTCCTGATGATGTTTTACGTAAAGTGTTTGCAATCAGCCTTCTGGCTGTTGCTATCCGGATGCTCTTTGATTAGTCACTTTCAATTATCGGCCGTGCCAAAATAGCCGAAAAAAATTTAACATGCCGTTGCAAATTGCGGCTTTCCCCTGAATGTCCTGAAAGAGCTGAGTTATCAACAAAACTCTGTTAAAATTTTGCCCCTGATCCGGCGATAAAACTACTTTATATTGCGCTTCCTTTCGGGCAACAACAACTGAACGAAAAATTCTACTCAACTTGCTGAAATACAGCGTATTCAAAAAGTAAACCCTCTTCTGCCATGGAACGAAACTTATTTTCGGATTTGGAAACTTCTGATATTCAGCAAAAAGAACAAACCTTCTACGACAAGCTAAAAGAACTTCGTATGAGAACTGAACTCACTGAGGCCCCAGAGCCGATTGTGGAGCAAGCACCCGCTCCGGCCATTAATACAGCCCCTATTTCACCACCCAAGCCAACGTATACCCACGAGGAAGTACTAAAGGCCGCAACAGAGTATTTCAAGGGCGACATACTCGCGGCCAATGTGTGGATGAACAAATATGCGCTGAAAGACAGCATGGGCAAGCTCTACGAGCTTACCCCCGACGATATGCACCGTCGTCTTGCATCGGAAATTCACCGCATAGAGAAGAAATATCCAAAACCCGTTTCGGAAGAAGAGATTTTCGAGGTGCTTAAGGACTTCCGCTACATCGTTCCGCAGGGAAGTCCAATGGCTGGTATTGGCAACGATTATCAGATTTCTTCGCTTTCAAACTGTTTTGTCATTGGCAATGATGGTCCTTCCGATTCCTATGGCGGTATCATGAAGATCGACCAGGAACAGGTGCAACTGATGAAACGCCGCGGCGGCGTAGGACACGATTTGTCGCATATTCGTCCCACCGGAAGCCCCGTAAAAAACAGCGCCCTCACCTCCACCGGCGTTGTGCCCTTTATGGAGCGCTATTCCAACAGCACACGCGAAGTGGCTCAGGACGGAAGGCGTGGTGCCCTCATGCTCACTATCAGCATAAAACATCCAGATGCTGAGCGTTTTATCGA
This sequence comes from Bacteroidales bacterium, assembly GCA_036759465.1. GTDB lineage: Bacteria > Bacteroidota > Bacteroidia > Bacteroidales > F082 > JALNZU01. Next base: position 2,628 of record DAIOUP010000121.1, on the reverse strand, counting down.
CGCCAAAATGGAAGCCGGAAAAGTAACCGGCGCCAATGTCTCGGTACGAATCACGGACGAGTTTATGTGGGCCGTTGTGGAAAACAAACCCTTCAGACAACAATATCCCATCGACTCGGATAATCCGATGTTTGTTCAGGATATCGACGCCCGTAAGCTGTGGAACAAAATCATTCACAACGCATGGGCTTCGGCCGAACCGGGCATACTCTTCTGGGACACCGTAATACGCGAAAGCATCCCCGACAGCTATTCCGATTTGGGCTTCCGCACGCTCAGCACCAACCCCTGCGGCGAAATCCCGCTATGTGCTTACGACAGCTGCCGCCTGTTGGCCATCAACCTCTACAGCTATGTAGATAAGCCTTTTACCTCAGAAGCGTACTTTAATGCAGAGCTGTTTGCCAAACATGCCCGTTTGGCCCAGCGCATAATGGACGACATTGTAGATCTGGAGGTTGAAAAAGTAGATGCCATCATCCAAAAAATTCTCGACGATCCGGAGACCCTCGAGGTAAAAGGGGTTGAACTGCGTCTTTGGGAAAATATCCGCAAGAAAGCCCTGCAAGGACGCCGTACCGGAATCGGCATAACGGCCGAAGGCGACATGTTGGCCGCGCTTGGCCTGCGCTACGGTTCGCCCGAAGCCATAAGCTTCAGCACCGAGGTGCACAAGCTGCTTGCCCTTGAAGTATATCGTTCGTCGGTCGATATGGCTGAAGAGCGTGGTGCTTTCGAAATTTTTGACGCCAAGCGCGAAAAAGACAACCCTTTCATTCAGCGTGTAGCCGAAAATGCCCCACGCCTTTATGAAAAAATGACCAGGGTGGGCCGTCGCAACATCTCCATGCTTACCATAGCTCCTACCGGAAGCGTGAGCATTCTCACACAAACCACCTCGGGCATCGAGCCCGTGTTCATGGTGAGCTACCGCCGCCGTAGGAAAGTGAACCCCAACGACCGCAACGTGACCGTAAGCTTTGTGGACGAAGTAGGCGACTCGTGGGAAGAATACAATGTTTTCCATCCCCGCTTTGAGACCTGGCTTGAGGTAAACGGCTACGATGTAGAAGCCGTGAAAGCCTATCCGGACGACAAGCTAAAGGACGTTATTGCAAAATCGCCTTATTACAAAGCCACCTCCAACGATATCGACTGGGTGAGCAAGGTTAAAATGCAGGGCGACATACAGAAGTGGGTAGACCACTCCATCAGCGTTACCGTAAACGTTCCGAGCGATGTGACCGAGGAGCTGGTAAGCAAGATCTACCAGACGGCATGGGAGAGTGGCTGCAAAGGCATGACCATCTATCGCGACGGATCGCGCTCCGGAGTGCTGATCAGCGCCGAAGACAAGAAAAAGAAAAAAGACGAGCCGGAGTTTCTCGAAACCAATGCCCCGCCACGCCCAAAAAAGCTGGAAGCCGACGTGGTTCGTTTCCAAAACAACTACGAAAAGTGGATTGCCGTGGTTGGCAAGCTCAACGGCCGACCTTACGAAATCTTTACCGGAAAGGCCGACGATTTCTACCTGCCACCGTGGGTAGAAACCGGTTGGGTGAACCGCGAGAAAAACAAAGGCGAAAAAGCCCGTTACGACTTCCAGTTCGAAGACAAACAGGGCTACAAGGTTACCATCGAAGGCCTCTCGCGTTCGTTCAACAAGGAGTTTTGGAACTATGCCAAGCTGATTTCAGGCATTCTGCGCCACGGCATGCCCATGCCCTATGTGATTGAGCTGGTGGAAAACCTCACCCTCGATGCCGACAACATCAACACATGGAAAAATGGGGTGGTCAGGGCACTCAAACGCTATATCCCCGACGGAACGCGAGCCGACGGTAAAATTTGCCCCGAGTGTAACGATACCGACAGCCTTGTTTATGCCGACGGCTGCCTCACCTGCAAGTCGTGCGGATATTCAAAATGCGGATAAAGGAATCGGTTCTTTAAAAATAAACCCGGCAAGCCCGGGTTTTTTTATTGCCCCAGGAGATCGGGAGGCAGCTGTTGCAAGTCCTTGAGGATGAATATAAAATGACGCTTCGCCGGTTTACCTGCACGGTAAACTGTCACTGTGTCACTGGAAATAATATCGGCAAACCATTCCCCGTAGATTTCTTTCGGATGCTTGTAATCGCGACTGTTGGTGATGTACCAGTAATCGGCACCTCTTTGCAATCCCCCTCTTAACTTATTGATCCAAAGGTATTTGTGAAGACGTTCGGGTCTTCCTAGCCCATAGGCAGCGATGCCCGAAGGTCTGGCAATGTAATAATCATAGTTGGCCAGCGGAAACCAGTTTTCGCCTACCATTCCCGCTTCGGTCGCAATTGTGCCTTGTGCAATATGTTTTTGTCTGATTTTGGCGAACTCCGGAAGTAAATCGCGATAGCCGAACATATCAAGTCCGGGATCATCGTTTCCCAACCGGTGATAGGGCTGATCACTGCCAACAGCTACCAGTCCGAACTTTACATGAACTGATCCCAAGGCAACGGTCGTGAGAAGCAACACCAGCGCGGCTATAACAGAACGCGGCATCAAAGATTTGCTTGTCCGCATGTCGAGCCAAACGGCCGCCAAAGGGGTAAGACCTACGTAGGCCGGTCCAGTCCAGTGTGGCAA
>DAIOUP010000120.1:3771-6270 GCA_036759465.1 Bacteroidales bacterium | reverse complement strand
CTTTGAAGGTGTCGATATTAGCGTTCAAGGCGATGTTGAAGGGATTATTTGCCCTTCAGTCGACCGAAACGCCACTATACGGTATGATAACGGAACGCGATTTACTAACATCGGTCTGACAGGCGGTGGCACTTTTCATGCGGCAGCCTATTTCCCAGCCGCCACTATGGCGCAATATGCAGGCATGAAACTAAATAAGGTGCATGTTTTCATCGAAACAGTGCCTACCAGTTGTGTGATGAAGATTTATGGACCGGGAACAAGCACCACGCCAGGAACTTTATTGCACCAACAGACGGTTTCGCCAACTGCGGTATCTTGGAATCTTGTCACTTTGACAACGGCGCTGAATATCACGGGACAGGATTTGTGGATTACGTTTGTTTACACACACCCTGCTGGCGCTTATGTTGCAGGCGTTGATGCCGGACCACCTGTAACAGGTTTTGGCGATTTATATTCCAGCAACGGAACATCCTGGGTCACGCTTACATCATACGGATTAAACTACAATTGGAATATTGCCGGCTATCTCATTCCCGGCACAACACCCTGGCTAAGCGCTAGCCCAGGCTCTGGCACGGTGAGCGCAGGAGGAAGCGCGCAGATTACCGTTGGCTTCAACAGTCAGGGACTAGCCAACGGCACTTACAATGGTAGCCTGGTCATTACCAGTAATGCGACCTCAAGCCCAACGGTCACCGTGCCGGTTACATTGAATGTTGGCGGCACTACTATCTGTTATCCCTCTCCCAAAAATCTGACATCTACAGTAAGCGGGCAAACAGTGACCCTCAACTGGCAAACTCCGGATCTGATCCCAAACAACGCAAATAATCAAGTTGCTGGCGAAAAGGTGTATCAGGCCGGCACCAACAGTCCAGGCAGCCTGAATCTACCAAGCAGCAGCTTAAACTCCGGCATTCTTTTCCCCTATGTCAACACGGGTGAATTTCCTGCTAATGACTATCCATCAGGCACTTCACCAAATTCGGAGAATATTTCAGATTATGATGAAACTAACGCTGCAGAATCAGCACAAGTTTCTCCCGGGATGATGATTAGCCGGGTTGTTGTGCTAAACAGTAACATTTCAGTACCTCAACAAGACGTTAACGATCTGCGGGCTGTTCTCTATGATAACGGAAGTATTGTCAACAGCCCGGGAACAGGAACTGGAGGAACTGACCAAAGCATTTTGCAGAATACTTCGCTTAGCATGGCAACGAATGGATTCGGTGCCCAGCTATCAGTAAACAACAGGATTGCTGACAACTTTACTGTACCTCAAGCTTGGAATGTGGAAAGCTTTACGGTTTTTGCTTATCAGACAGGTTCTGGCACATCCAGCACAATGACCGGGGGCTATGTTCAGATTTGGAATGGAAGTCCTGCACAGGGTGGACAAATAATCTGGGGCGACCTGACCACCAACCGGCTCACAGCAACGAGCTTTTCGAATATTTACAGGGTTTCTCAGACATCTTTAACAAGTACTGACCGGCCGGTCATGACCATTACACTCGGTACACCCGGGCTGGTATTGCAGCCTGGCACATACTGGGTGGAATTTATGTTGAACGGCAGTCTGTCCTCCGGCCCCTGGGTACCCCCAATTACGATAAACGGCCAAACCACCACGGGTGATGCCATTCAATATACAGGCAACACATCAACGTGGCAAAACCTACTCGATACTGGAACAAATACTCAACAGGGTGTTCCATTTATAATCAATGGAACTACTTCAGGTGGTGGATGTACCCACGGCGAATTACTTGGATATAAAATTTACCGTAATACACAGCTAATCGGTCAGGTTTCATCAAGCAGCCTGAATTTCCAGGAATTGAACGTTCCGGCCGGAACACATACCTATGACGTTACTGCCCTGTATGGCCAACCATATCCGGGTGAAAGTCAGGCTATTAGTGCCAATGTAACGATAACACCGCCACAGAGCCTGCCATTCGAAGAAACATGGGCAAGTTCGAACTTCACCCAAAATGCATGGACCTTTGAGCCTACTCAGGGAAACTGGGATATAGCAGAGCTGAGCGGAAATCCAATGCCCTCTGCAATTTTTGAATGGGAACCATCAACACCGGCATACAGTCAATCGCTCGTAAGTAAAAACATTGATGCAAGCGGAGCAGTAGGTAATGTTACGCTTCAGTTTGATATTTTCCTTGACAACTTTGCCAATACAGGCGCCGAAAAGATGAAAATTTACATCTGGAATGGCACTGCCTGGGTATTGCTCGATACCTTTTTCAACACATCCGACATTCCCTGGACAACAGCAACATATGATGTTACCAGCCATGCACTTGGCAAAATAACCAAGATCAGGTTTGAAGCAACTGGCAACACTACCTACGATATTGATTTTTGGCTGCTCGACAATATTAAGCTCTTCCAGGGTCAGAGCGCGACCACACTCACCGTAACCCCAGCAAACCAAAATGTTACTTCCCCGGCAGGAAGCACTAACTTCAG
>DAIOUP010000120.1:0-3671 GCA_036759465.1 Bacteroidales bacterium | reverse complement strand
ACCTCAGCTGGCTGAGCGTTAACCCCATGTCAGGCACCGGCAACGGCACCCTGACAGTGAGCTACGACGCCAACACCCTGACAACGCCAAGGACAGGCGAAATTGTCGTCACAGCTACTGGAGGGACGCCTTCAGTTACCGTCACCGTTACACAAGCAGGCGCTGCACCAGCCTTATCCGTAACCCCAGCAAACCAAAATGTTACTTCCCCGGCAGGAAGCACTAACTTCAGCGTCACTTCGAATACAAGCTGGAATGTAAACGAAAACCTCAGCTGGCTGAGCGTTAACCCCATGTCAGGCACCGGCAACGGCACCCTGACAGTGAGCTACGACGCCAACACCCTGACAACGCCAAGGACAGGCGAAATTGTGGTCACAGCTACTGGAGGGACGCCTTCGGTTACCGTCACCGTAACACAGGCAGGAGCAGCTTCTACATTGACCGTAACCCCACTAAGTCAGATCGTTGGTCCCTCGTCCGGCACAACCAGTTTTTCAATAAGTTCCAATACCGGGTGGAACGTTAATGAAGATGTAAACTGGCTGACTGTAAACCCCATGAATGGCAATGGCAATGGCACTATTACAGTAAATTATGAAGTTAATCCCACAGCTGAGACGCGTGTTGGTCAAATCGTAATCACTACGATTGATAAACGCCCGTCTGTCACGGTCACTGTTAATCAATCCGGACAAGTACCTCCCAACATTTACAACGTTGGCGGCGGAGGCTCTTACTGTGCAGGCACTACTCCAACCGGAGTATCTGTTACTCTGAGCGGTTCGCAAATCAACGTGACCTATCAGCTCAAGAAAAATGGCCAGGCAATCGGAGCAGCCATTAATGGTACAGGCAGTCCGTTGCAATGGCAGAATCAGAATGCAGGAACATATACCGTTGATGCAAGCAATGGCTATCTGACATCTACCATGTCAGGTTCAGCGCTTATTGTAGAAATGCCTTTGCTACCCGTTAGCGTCACCGTTCAGGCAAGTGCAAACAACATTTGTTCGGGCACTATGATAAACTTCGCAGCTAATCCTGTCAATGGTGGTACAAACCCGGCCTACCAATGGAAAGTGAATGGTGCAAACCAGGGAACAAACAGCCCATTTTTCGCTTACACCCCGCAAAATGGCGATGTGGTCAATGTTGTACTTACCTCCAATGCCACCTGTGCGAGCGGAAGCCCGGCCACTTCCAACCCCGTGAATATGGTTGTCAATCCAATACCACAGGTAAGCTGGAACAATTTTGAGCCTGACACGCTTTGTGTCTTCTGGCAACCGATTCAATTATCAGGTGGTTTACCTTTGGGCGGTGTTTACTCCGGGCCGGGTGTTTCCAATAATATGTTTGCGCCGGCAATTGCCGGTCTTGGCACCCACACACTTACTTATACTTATACTTCACAGTTCAACTGCACCGCATCGGTTAACCTCAATGTTTATGTCGATCATTGCACAGGACTTGATCCATCCAGCGGCAATAGCATTAAAGTTGTCGTTCATCCAAATCCTACCAATGGCATTACCAAAATTACTTTCAGTGATCCAAACCTTACAGCAATCGGTTTCAAAGTCTACAACACTATTGGGATAGTGGTGAAAATGGAAGACAGGATAATTACCAGCAACTCAACCATTAACCTGGCAGAACTCTCTAAAGGAATCTATGTCATCCAAATGGATTTTGGCGCCCGACAGGCCCGAACCACTTTAGTAATCAATTGATAATAACTAACTGACCCGGGTCAGGTAACAGCAAAAATATCAGGCTTGCTGGTACCTGACCCTTATTTATGTCCAAAAGATTAATTACAAATTGATAGCAGGTTGCGGTTTAACCTCAAAAACAACATGATATTATTCGCCCTGCAGTTTTTTCGGAATACCGGTGACAGCAATAAGTCGAAAACCAGTCATTTCCCCTCATTATCCACAATCCACTCGGCATCCATGCGGATCATGGCATCAAGCGGAATCCCGCGTTCTGCGGCTTTCTTCTCCACCGCTGAAAGCCATTCAGGCGTGCTTCGTATGGCCATTATAGTGATAGCCACCTTGTCGTCGCGGCTTGCATAGCGTTCGGGATGTTGCTGATAATCCTCGTAAACCTTATAGTCCACTTCTTTCCAAAGCCTGTCCGAAATGCTCATTCCCTGCCGTGCGGCATCCTTGTAAAGCCTGGTAAAGGCTTCATTGGCAGCCACCAGCTCATTAAAAAACCTCTGGCGTTGTGGTGTTTCATCCCCAAAAAAGTAATCATAGAGCTGCTCGTCGAACTTCCATGCAAAGTTTTGATGAAAGCGCTCGGTAATCATGATCAGTATAATGTCGTGCGACAAAGCATTTGCGATACGTTCCTCCGGATTGATCAGTCCAAGTTCGCTGCCTTGATGACTCCAGCGGATTTTATTGTAATACCAGAATTCCCCCGCTTCCGACTGGGCATCCATAATACCGTCGCTCTGCCAGTTGAAATAAAAACTATCGCCCACCACCAGTATCTTTGGTCGGTTTGATGGCTTTGCACCAAAACGGATTACAGGATAAACAAGGTTTTGGCCGGGTACTTTCGTCAGCATATTCATAGCCAGCCAGATATCATCATCGGGATGGCGGATATGATCGCGTTTTTCAAGAGCATTGAGGCTCATTGATGTTATCCGCCCCGGCCATTCCTCACTGAGATATCGGAACAAGGTATCGGCGGCCAGCCAGGCGCCATAATACGACCAATGCGTGCCAGTGTGCGGAAACAATAGAAAATTTGAAGTGTCGTTCCAGCGGCTAAAGCACTGCTGGAAATCGAAATATTCTACTCCCTCCTCATTGAAGGTTGAGCGAAGAGCGGCATAATTCGAAATCTCCGCATCCCTTTTATACTGCCGGGGAGCCATGCTGCGCAATGTAGTACCTTTTCCCGGCTCGAAAACTACCAGAAGTTGTTTACCTGTAGCAGCTAGGGTATCCTGTAATCGTTTGATAATATGAGCTTTCCGGCTCCAGTGGTCATCGCCAATGAAGAATCTTCCCGAAGCCGCTTTAAGGTAATCTTCCTCGAAAAGCTCCCTGTTTCTGCCCACGATGACACCCTCAGCATTGGCCTTTCGAAAAAGCTCAAATTGCCACTGATTGTAGCTACGCACAAGCGTATTGCGGAATCCGATGTGATGCTCCAGTGCACTGTTGAAGGATGACTGAAAACTTCCATCGAGCCATGATGACCAGCTTAGCCTGCTTAAATCGGGCATAGTGTCGGCCACATAGGCTCCTGTCAATGGTTTCTCGGAAACAAGCCCAAGTTGCTGCTGAAGAAACGGTAGCAGCAGAAGAAAAAGCAAAGCCATTGAAATCAACCGCTTCAACACAGGTTCATTCATCGGTCTGACGGCTAATGGCGGATAATAGGTTTCGAGAAACTGGCTTTACCATTACTCCAAAGAAGGTGATAATACCCTGACTTAAGCTGGTTTAAGGGTATTTTTCTAAGCTCATCCGAACCCTGATAGTGATGCCATTGCGACACAATTCTGCCTGTTGCATCCATGAGCACAAAATGCCAGATATCCGGGCCACTGGCCTTCATAGCGATGTTGACCCACTCCCCTGCCGGATTGGGATAAATCCTAACCTCTGGTGGAGCCACATTGTCAATACTTGTGT
>DAIOUP010000119.1:0-6318 GCA_036759465.1 Bacteroidales bacterium | reverse complement strand
TGGCTGAGCTCAGCCCTGAAGACAACCTGCGAAAAATCCTCGAACCTCAAAAAATCCAGTCGCTCATCACCATTCCGCTTATGGATGGCGACACCTGCCTGGGTTATGTGGGCTTCGATGCCGTAAAAACCGAACGATTGTTTACCGACTCGGAACTCTCGCTCCTGCGCATCTTTGCCGAACTGCTCACAAACCTGAAAATAAAGCAGATAACCGAAAACATGCTGCACCAGAACAAGCTCATCCTTCAGAGGCAGAATGAGCAGCTGGTGATGCTCAACGAAAAGTTGAGGCAGCAAAACGAGGAAATCATGCAGAAAAACCGCGAACTCGACATTGAGCGCGAGCGAGCACTAGCCAGCGACAGGCTTAAAACGGCCTTCCTCAACAACGTTTCGCACGAGGTGCGCACACCGCTCAACGGCATTGTGGGCTTTGCCCAATTTCTTGCCGACGAGAGCCTGAGCACCGAAGACAAGCAGGAATTTATCAGCGCCCTCAACTCGAGTGTGAACCGGCTCACCGATACCATCAACGATATTATGGATGCCTCCTTGCTGATGTCGGGTAATGTGAATGTACATCAGGAGCACTTTCGTCTCGATGAACTGTTCCAGGAAGTGTACCGTAAGTATCAGTACGATGCCCGAGCCAAGGGCTTGAAAATGACCATCAAACCCGAGCCGGGAACTGTGCTTGTCATAACCGACCAGACGATGGTAAAACGCATAATGGAGGAGCTGGTTGGCAATGCCATTAAGTATACCCGAAAGGGCCAGGTCAGTCTCGGGGCTGTTACCAGCGATGGCAAGATCACCATCGAAGTCAGTGATACCGGGAAAGGCATTTCGGAAGAAGCGCTGCCGCGCATCTGGGAGCCCTTCATGCAGGAGGATGTTTCCACAACCCGCACATTTGAAGGCAGCGGATTGGGACTAACCATCGTGAAAGGCTTTGTCGATCTGCTTGGCGGCAATATTGAGGTGCAGTCGAAACCCGGCATGGGAAGCACCTTCACGGTAGTTATTCCTGACCATAACCCCGACAACGCAAAGGTTGTTTCAAGGCCTTCAGTAAAAACAGTTGCACCACCGAAGCCCAATATCCTTATTGCCGAAGACGAAGCCCTTAACGTTTTATACCTGAAAAGGGTGTTCAGGAATAAGGACTTTGAGCTGCATTTTGCCGCCAACGGACAAGAAGCCCTCGAATTAGCTGAAAATAATCCGGAAATTAACCTCGTCTTTATGGACATTAAAATGCCAGTGATGGACGGACTTGAAGCCACGCGGCGCATCAAAGCCATCAGGCCCAACCTGCCTGTGGTTGCCGTTACAGCCTATGCCGCAAGCGAAGACCGCCAGGCTTGTTTCGAGGCCGGATGCGACGAGTATATTGCCAAACCATTCACGCCCGAAGAGCTTGATAAAATGATACGCCGCTACACTTCGGGTGAGCTAGTTTAACCTCAACTAATACCTCGAAAGTATGAAATTCCAGCTCAACCCAAATGTGGAAGGTATTTTATTCAAATTGCCCGCTACCCTGTTCTCCTACCGCTATTCCAAAACAACAGGCAAGGTCGAATTTACCAGCCTGAACGAAGGCGTTGTGCCTCTGGTTGCAGGCAACACGGCTCAAACCAAATCGCAGATTTTTGGGCTACTCGAACGTAAACATGTTGAAAGGCTAAAAAAATCCATTGAAGAGGCAGTGGAAAAAGAGAGCAATTGGTCGTTCAGCTTCAGCATTACCTTGGGCAATCAGGTTCAGTGGATTGAATTCTCGGGCCGCAACGAAGCCGTTGACGATCAGGAAATCAGCGGATATGGGTTTGCGAGCCTTGCCGGCGAAAAGATTCTCGAATTGGAGCAAAGTCGTGAGCAGCTCGCATCGCTCAACAAGCTGCACGATCTGATTATAAATTTTTCAACCCTGCTAGTTCAGGCAAAGCTTGAAGATGTTGACCAGGCCGTAAATACCACCCTCAGAAGGCTGGGCGAATATGCCGAAGTGGACAGGGTTTATATTTTCGAGTACTTGCCAGCCGACGACACCGTGAACAACACCTACGAATGGTGTGGCGAAGGCATTTCGCCCGAAATTGACAATCTGCAGGGGATTCCTTTTGAGGCGGTGCCGCGCTGGAAAGAAAAATTCTCGCGCAACGAATATGTTTACATCCCGCTGGTGAGCGAAATAGCCCCCGAATATCATATTGAAAAAGAGATACTTGAGCCACAAGGCATAATCTCACTACTTACGATACCGCTCTACTACGGCGAGAATCTTTACGGCTTTATTGGTTTCGACTCGGTCAAAAGGCAACGCGAATGGACGGTCGAACATATCAATCTGCTAAGGCTGGCCGGCGATATCATTGCCGGGACACTGAATAGGTCTCGCTTCGAACGCGAAATCATTGCTGCACGCAAGGAAGCTGAAGAAGCCAACAAGGCAAAGTCGGAATTTCTGGCCACCATGAGCCACGAAATACGCACGCCAATGAATGCCATCCTCGGCTTTAGCGAAATATTGCACAACAGCATCGACGACCCGAAAAACAAGCAATACATCAGCGCCATACTCGGAAGCGGACGAACCCTTTTAGCTTTGATCAACGATATTCTCGACTTGTCGAAAATCGACGCGGGACAGATGCGTATTTTCGAGGAACCCGTTGATATACAATCACTTGTTAATGAAATTGTGCAGCTATTTCTGCCCAAAACCGCCGAAAAGGGCATCTACCTTCATGCGGAAGTATCGGGAAATTTCCCATCAGCCTTAATTACCGATGAGGTAAGGCTCAGGCAAGTGCTGTTTAATATTGTTGGCAATGCCGTAAAATTCACTGAAACGGGTGGAATACTGATCAGTTTGGAGTCGAGTCGGCCTGAAAACTCCAGACTTTTCGACCTGACAATAAAAGTACATGACACTGGTATTGGCATTCCGAAGGATAAGATGCAAACTATTTTCCAATCGTTCTATCAGGTCGAAAGCAATACTACGCGCAAGTTTGGCGGAACAGGTTTGGGTTTGTCCATTGCACGCAAACTCATTCATCTGATGGGCGGCACTATAGAAGCAGAAAGCGAAATAAACAGAGGTAGCACCTTCACTCTGCATCTGCCCTCGCTCGAAGCTGCAGATCTGCATGAACCACAGACTGATCATCATGATTGGGAGAATGAGATTGTCGTTTTCGACAAGGCGTTGATGTTGATTGTCGACGATGTGGATTACAACCACGAGCTCATAAAAAAATATTTCGAAAACGATAAAATTGAAATACTTCAGGCCGTGAATGGCAACCAGGGCGTGGAGATGTGCCGTCAATACAAACCCGATCTGGTGCTTATGGACCTCCGCATGCCCGAGATGAATGGTTATGAAGCTACCGAGACCATTAAAAATGACCCCGAAATCGCACATATTCCTGTAATCGCCTTCACAGCCTCGTCGATGAAACATGACGACGAAAAGATTCACGCGCTTTTCAACGGGTATATCCGTAAACCGGTGACCCGCCACGAAGTTGTGAGGGCTATAAAACAATTTATCCCGCACCACACAGCAGATATCGGTAAGGTTGAAGTAGAACCCGAAAGGTCAACCTTGAAAAAGGAACAGATTGTTGAGTTTCTCGATGCTTACGAAAGCAAACTTGCAGTGCAGCAGGCTCAACTCCACACCTTTATCGACCCCGAAACAGCAGATCATTTTAGCCGCGACCTTATTTTTCTTGTAAGGCAATATGGCATCAGGCCCCTGCTGGACCTTTCCACCCACATGCAACAGGCCATCGAGAATTTTGATTTCGGGCAATTTGAAGTCAGACTCAACCAGATTGATAAGGAAATACTCGTTTTACGAAACATGATTGGTAAACAAGCATGAACCAAATTACCGAAAACACACCAGCCAGCAATCCGCCGCTGATCCTCGCCGTTGACGACAATCCGCGCAACCTGCAGCTCATCACTTCGCTGCTTAGCCAGAACGGCTTTAAAGTAGTTGTGGCTAACTCGGGCGAAAATGCCCTGAAGTATCTGAGCCTGAAGCAGCCCGATCTGATTCTTCTGGACGTAATGATGCCCGAAATGGGTGGGTATGAGGTTTGTGAGGAAATAAAAAAGCGACCTGAGCTCGAAGGCATTCCCGTTATCTTCCTGACGGCAAAGAGCGAACTCAGCGACATTGTAACAGGTTTTCGGCTGGGTGCAGTCGACTACATCACCAAACCTTTCAGAGGTGAAGAGGTGCTGGCAAGGATAAAAACGCAGCTCGAATTGCAACTCAACAGGAAAGAGCTTGTACAAAAAAATAATGCCTTAAAGGAACTGAGTACGGAGCTCGAGCGAAAAAACGAACTCATTTCGCAGGAGGCCTCAAAACTGAGAACAGCCATTGCAGAAAAGGATCGCTTCTTTTCCATTCTATCGCACGATCTTCGTGCACCTCTGGCAGGGTTTCTGTCTGGCACCGAGCTGCTCGAAAACAATATTAAAAACTTCAGTACCGAAGAAGCAGCACTGTTTATCTCCACCATGGCCGATTCGGCCCGTCAGCTCAACAAACTGCTCGAAAACCTGCTTAGCTGGGCACAGCTGCAGCTTGGAACGCTGAAACCAAAACCCGAAAACATCGATCTGTCTGGTGTTGCCGATAGCGTTATTCGTGTTTATCAAAGTCTTGCCACCCAAAAAAATATTGTCCTCGAAAACAAGATCAGCATTTCGACGCATGCCTTTGCAGATTATCAAATGACCATGACCATACTCCGAAATCTGATTTCCAATGCGTTAAAGTTTACACCGCGCAGCGGGAAGATCAGCCTTCATAATCATCCTGCCGATAAAGGCATGGTTTCCGTGGCTGTTTCGGATACAGGCATCGGCATTGGCGAAGAAATACTTGCGAATCTTTTCCGCATCGACTCCAAAGTTTCGCGCAGGGGCACCGAGGGTGAAGCCAGCTCGGGGCTTGGTCTGATCCTATGCAGGGATTTGGCCGCACGCAACAATGGCACCTTATCGGCCAGGAGTAAAGAAGGACAGGGTTCAACCTTTGTTTTAAGCCTTCCGGCAGCCGACTGATTGACAGTTTTTTGTAATCAATCTATAAAAACCTAACTTCGCCCGGGCTAAAATGCTGTGTGATGAATTATAAACCCGGACTGATTTACCGCTTTCTGAAATTGTACCTTCCTTTCGTCTTTCGGTTGTACTATCGCCGTTTCATTATTGTAGGAAAGGAAAACGTGCCACGGTCAGGGCCGGTCATTTTTGCCATCAACCATCAGAATGCTTTTATGGATGCCATTGTGGTGGCAGCTTCAAGCCCACGCAATCCCTGGTTTCTGACACGGGCCAGCGTATTTGGCTCCCCGTTTGTGCGCTATCTGCTTAACAAACTGCAGATGATTCCCATCTACCGTTTTCGCGATGGTATGACCGCAATGAAACGCAACGACGAAACCCTCGAAACCTGCAGCCAATTATTGCAGCACAACCAGTGCATCCTCATCTTCCCCGAAGGCAACCACGACGGCCGCTGGGCACTGAGGCCGCTGCAGAAAGGACTTGCACGCATTGTGTTTGCCACCATGGATAAAACCGGCGGCCAGACTGTTGTGCAAATCGTACCCGTTGGACTTCAGTATGAGAATATTTTTTCTGCCTGGTCCGACCTGCTTATCAGCTTCGGCAAACCGATCCGGTCATTAGAATATTATGAGACCTACAAAAGCGAGCCCGGCAGAGGAACATCTGCCCTGATGAATGAAGTAAAGGAGCGCATATCAGCTTTAATGGTCGACATTCAGCCCGCTGAGGCCTACGAAGCCAAACGCGAGGCCATGCTGGCGAGGCCCGGACGTGCAGCAAATTTGCAGGAAAGACTAAGAGGCGACCAAAAGTTTTTAGCTGAATATAGGCCTGAAGATCAGCAGAATAAGAAGCAAATACAAAGGGCGAACAAAATCTGGTGTCTGCCCTCAGCCTTGCTTCTGCTGCCTCATCTGCCGGCTCTTTGGTTTATTCGCCTATTAGTAAACGCTGTAGTCAAAGACCCGCACTGGATGTCGTCCATTCGTCTGGCAGCCTTTGCTTTTGGAGCTCCTTTGGTTTACATTGCCGTTTTATTTGCCTTTTCGGCCTATTTCGCCGGATGGCAATTGCTACTGATTGCCCTTATCATACTTCCTGTCACAGGGATTGCAGGTCTCTGGGCGCGCGACCGATGCCGCGGAACATCACTATGATGCAATCCAGGATGCATTTTCCGTTTCGCGGAAAATGAGCAGGGGTATAT
>DAIOUP010000118.1:0-6331 GCA_036759465.1 Bacteroidales bacterium | reverse complement strand
TTACCTACACCATTACGGCCACGGCCGGTGCAGGTGGAAGCATTAGTCCTTCGGGAGTGGTTACAGTGCCCTATATGGGTTCGCAAATCTTCACCATCACACCATCAACGGGTTTTATCATTGCTACGGTCCTGGTCAACGGTCAGAGTGTGGGGGCTATAAGTTCTTACACTTTTAACAATGTGGTGAGCAACCACCAGATTTACGCCGTGTTCACCCCTGCCACCTACATCATTACAGCTACAGCCGGACCGGGTGGAAGCATCAGTCCCTCAGGCACCTTCATCGTAAACCATGGCAGCAGCATCAGCTTCAGTATTCAGTCCAATGCCGGCTATCGCATCGATTCGGTGGTGGTTGACGGGCAAAATGTGGGCGCAGTCAACACCTGGCAGTTTCAGCAAATCAGCGCCAACCACAGCATTGCAGCATGGTTTGGAATGATAACAGATGTCGATGAAAACACTGACAGCCGGATGAATGTCTTTCCAAATCCGGGCAACGGACAAATCACCCTCAGGCGCAACAGGGCTGAAGATGCCGAATGGCAACTTTTTGATGCCCATGGACGCAAGGTAAGTTCGGGCAATCTGGACGCAATCACTGAAAACAAGCTTAATCTCAGAGTTAAGCCGGGGAAATATCAATTACTTATCAGAGAACAGTCGGGTACCATGAGTCAGGTCGGCATTATCGTAAAATAAAGAATAGAACTGGTTTAAAAAAATATTCGGTCAGCTTTCTTTGATTTCTTCAGTGTGCAGTGTTTTAATTGGCGCAGGCTAAAATCCTCCTCCCAAATGTCTAATTCAGGGTTAAGGTAGTGCATTTTGCATTTTAATTTATATCGGAATGGCTTATAGGCGATGAATGTGACTAACTTTATCATCCGCTTACCAATAACCAAACCGATGAAAATTAAGAGCGTCATCCGAGTCTTACTCAGTCTCTTTTTCACGTTTATGCTATCGTCCGCCCTGGCGCAGTCCAGCAGGCTTATTACCAAAGAAAAAGGCAAAAACATCACCAGCGTAAGCATTAGCTTATGCGATAAATCCGGCTCAAAAGCCATCACCCCCGATGCATTTCGTAAATCGGACAGGGCTTACTTTCTCGTTGAGCCAAAAGAGGGTTACAGCAAACCTGTTTTTCGCGAGAGTGAGCTGAAGGAGGAGCTGCCGAAAATTGTGCTATGGCAGCCTCAGCCTGCAAAATATCTTAGTCCGGAACTCACGCCGGTTATTGCCGACAAACGTATTGTTGCCGTGATACTTGCCTACCCAAAAAGCGAAACAAGGGCTCATCTGCCATTTACCTTCGGCAAGGACGGCAGTACTTCGGAAGAACTTTTGCTTGACGAAAGCTATTACGATCATTACCCGCAGTTTAAAGCGGTGCTTGATGGTGCCAACAGGCAAATTGCTGCCGGCGAATGGCTGGAAGTGTATTACAATATAACGGGCTTTCTTCGGAAAGAAGAGGCCGCCGAAAATCTGCGCTACTACAGTTTTGCCAAAAAGCTTACTGACGAGCTTCCTTTGCAGGCGCTCACCAAAGGAGCTGAGCAGGTGAAAACCGTTTTTATGCAAAAACTTGGAGAATTCGCTGAAAATCCGTCGAAAACAGGCCTTGAGTCGCTGCAGGCGTCAGCGAATGAAGTGGAAAGATATTTGCGTCAGACGGCCGCTTATAAAGACATGGGCTTTGAAGCTTCAAAAAGCTTCGCTGAGCTTTCGGCCTCGCTGGACAATATGACCAAAGAAAAAACAGCCGAGGCTGAGCAGCAATACATGAACAGCCGTTTTTCCTTGCTGATGGGGCAGAGCTATCTTGATCAACGTTTCAGCACATTCGTAGATCTTGTTTACAAGTCTTTTTTACAAACTTTTGGAGCACCAGTTGCAGGTTCAAGAGGACTTAATCAAGTATTAACCGCTGGCAAGCAGGAAGAACTGCGTCAACTGGGCTGGTTCTACGATATTCAGGAGGTTTTCTATGCCATTGAAAAACGTGCATCTTCCACATCGCAATTGCCGGCCTTGCCTGCCAATGTGGTAGATCAACTTGAAACGCTTAAAGGAACACAACCAAAACCTTACTTTGAGATTTTGAAGTTGGCAACTGAGCCCAATGCCAGCAAAGAAACGCGATTACAGCTTTTGCAAACAGCCATCAACACCTGCCCTGCGGATAATGAGATGGCCGCTATGGAGCTTTGGAAGTCCAAAGTAGAAAACGACCTTGGGTCAGGTCAGATTTACTCAGGGCTATCCGAGGGCATCCGACAATTGGACGCCAACAACATAGGAAGGGCTTCCGAACTTTTCGACCAGGCATTGCGCCTAAAACCCGACGACGCGCAGGCATGGTACCTTCGTGCGATGGCGCATTACAAAGCGGGCGAAATCTTTGCAGCCGAGGCCAAACTCGGTAAATCGCTCGAGCTCAATCACGAAATGATCGCCCCATTGCTATTGAAAATCAAAATCTTACGTGAGAACAATAATTTCGATGCACTCAACCAAATCTTCAGCCGTCCGGTAAGCGGCGGCCCCAATTACCTGTTCGAGATGACGAAGGCCTCTTATCTGATCGAGCAAAACAAGGCAGCTGATGCCATAAAAGTGCTCGAAAGCGGCCCGATGCTATTATGTCCGGGTCAAACTGCCCCACATTTTCTGCTCGGCGATGCCTATGCCGCCCTCAAACAGCACGACAAAGCCCGTCAGGCTTACCTTAAAACACAGCAGATCAACCCGTTCGACTCGGCCGTTTTTGAGGAGAAAATGAGAGCACTCGAAAGGAAATGATCGTTACGTCCTATTGAGTGCATCAATCTCAAAAACTGCCTCCTAAAGCAGTGTCGTCGTTACTTTCCTCACAAGAGCCTCGCCAGCAATTGCGAAAATATAATCATCATCACCAGCGATGCAGGATATACCGTTGCATAACCAACAGCAGGGGCTTCGCTTTCGGTTTTGCTGTCGATAGCACCCAGTCCCGGTGTGCTGGTCATCGAGCCGGTGATTACACCAAGCAGTGTCAGGAAATTGATTTTAAAGACGTAATGTCCAAGCAGCAATCCGATAATCATTGGCAGCAGGGTAACGGCAGCTCCTGTCAATACCAGCCATAGGCCATTTTGGCTCAGCACCTCAGCAAGCTCGACACCGGCACCAGTGCCTACGGTTGCCATAAACATTAACAGGCCAAGTCTGCGTAGTAGCTGGTTGGCGCCACCCGACATGCTCCAAAGAATTGGTCCTGTTTTGCCAATACTACTCAATACGAGTGCCGAAAGCAATACTCCACCGGTAAGGCCGAGGCTGAAGTCGATAGGACCAAGGGGTATGTGAATCGTTCCAACCAGAACGCCAATGATAATACCAAGGGAGATAGGCAGAAAATTAGTTTCGGAAAGTCGTTTTTCATCGTTACCAACAAGCTTTCGCACATGCGGCATACCCTGCGAAGAGCCGGACACCAGAATCTTGTCCCCAAAACGCAACTTGCTGTGCGGAAGGGGTTTAAGATCTATTCCGCTGCGCCTGATACGCGTTACGGTCGCATTCCAGACCCCGAGGCCAATTTCCCGCAGACTCTTGTTAACCACATCCCTGTTGGTCACAAGTAGCCACTCTACCACATAATTATCATCGAAGGTGAGCTCTATCTGCACCGGATCGCCAAGCACTGTTTCCAAACGCTTTAATGCTTGTTCATCACCCACGGCCTTGACCAAATCGCCGGTACGAAGTCGGGTATTGGCAGTTGGAACAAAACTTTCATCGCCAACTTTAACCCGGCTGATGATGGCCTGCGTCATGTTCCTCAAATCCAATTCCGCCAGGCTGCGACCGTCGACATTGCTGTTGGTGATTCGGAAAACACGGCTTTTCAGCTCGGGGTGTTCTTCGTGCAGGGAGTCGATGTAGTCTTGCTCCTCTTTGTTAATATTGATCCGCATTAATTGCGGGGCCAGTCCGACAAAAAGTATAACTCCAACGACACCAATTGGATAGGCAAGTCCATAACCTACCGCTGCGTTGGGCGAACCTGTAGCCTCGATCCCTGCTGCAAGCCCGGGTGTACTCGTCAGTGCACCGTTGAAAAGGCCGACAGCTATAGGAACATCGATGCCCATCAGGTAAACAGCCGCTGCAACCATTGCTGCAGCCGAGCCAATTAGCAGCAAGCTGATCACAATGAGTTTGCGTCCGTGCTTGAGGAAAATATCAAAAAAACCCGGTCCGGCCTGAATTCCAATTGTAAAAATAAACAGGAGTAATCCAAGTGTTTGAAATTCCGATGGCACACGATAGCCCCAATGTCCGAGCAACAGTGCGACAAAAATCACAGCAGACGAATCGAGCGAGAAGCCTTTGTAGCGCACATTACCAAGCACTATACCGAGGCTCAGAATTAAAAACAGAACAAAATATCCCTGGTGGTAAAGATCGGCCTCCATATTGTAACGAATGTTGATCAGCAACAAATGTAATTAATGCAGGTCCTGAATAAGCAAAAACATGACCTCATCAGACATTTTCTTGATTTTGGCCTTAAATAACCTCACTAATGTTCTAACTTTGATACTATAAAAACCTACGCCATGAAACACAGTATAATATCTGCCCTGCTTAGCTTGCTTTTTCTGGGTGCTGTCGCACAATGGCCTTCGGATCATTCCCAAAATCTTAAGCTGACCAACATAGCCGACGAACAGGTTATCCCTAAAATAGCCCGAAGCCCTAACGGGAATTATTACGTTGGCTATTTCTCTCTCGAAAATGGCAACTATGTCGTAAGGCTTCAATTGCTCAGCAGTCAGGGCAGCATTCTCTGGCAAAATAATGGGATACTCGTAAGCAGCCATCCGTCGATGACGTGGCTAACTGACTGGGACATGACCGCCGATGCCAACAACCACGCCGTGCTGGTTTGGCAGGACATCCGTACAGGCAACAACAACATCGTGGCATATCGCATATCGCCCGACGGTCAGTTCGTCTGGGGGCCCGACGGAATCTTACTTTCCAACAACAGTGGCTTCAATGTTGCACCAAAAGTTGCTGCCCTTCCGGGTGGCGATGTAGTGGTGGCATGGCAATCGACAAGCGTAATATATCGTCAGCGGCTCAACCCTCAGGGGCAGAAATTATGGGGTAACGATGGCATTATACTCAGCGGAACAGGCACTTACAGTTGGCCTCAGCTATTATTGGCCGGTAACGAGGATGTTTTCATGAAGTATTTCATCGACACAGGTCCGGCCTGGGCTCCAGTCAGAAAGCTATATGTCCGCAGATTTAATGCACAGGGAGCAGATGTCTGGATGGGTGCCACAGAGATCTTCAACCACGGCAGTATCACGGCATGGACGCAAATACTGCCAATGATTCCAGATGGCAGCGGAGGCTTTTACATCACATGGCACGATTACAGTTTCAACGGCAATGCCGCCACGCCAAAAATCAATCAGGTTAGTGGCTCAGGTCAACTCATTTTTGGCGTCAACGGTTTGCCAACAAGCTTGCTTCACGCTTCCAATCAATTCAATCCTATGCCTGCAAAAATTGCCGGCGATAGCAATATTTACAGTTTCTGGCAGGAAACCAATATGAACCAAAACCTATGGGGATTGTTTGCTCAGAAAACTGCACCCGACGGCACCATGCTATGGGGCGAAACCGGAAAGGAAATCATCCCTGTAACGACTCAAAACGTTCGGCATCTCTACGTGGAAGCTGAATCGGATGGTATTGTGATTTTTTTTGATCACGCCTACTCCACAACGCAGAGCTCCTTTAGGGCATTAAAGGTTAACAGCAACGGAGAGCCCGTGTGGACGCAGAATGCGATTATCAGTAGCCCCAACTCTGTTAAAGGCAAAGCAGTTTTTGCACCATTTTCGGGCGGGCAGTGGGTTTTGGCCTGGGAAGACAACCGAACCGGCGACATAGAAATCTTCGCTCAGAACATGAAACACGACGGTACGCTTGGACCCGTGCCCCCGACCGGCATATATATTAGAAACAATAATGAGCAGGTAGTCAGGGTTATACCAAATCCCGCAAATAATGAAAGCAGGATTGTTTTTGAACAGCCGGTTTCCGGACCATATCATATTGAAATACGCGATGCGTTAGGAAAAGTGATCGGAAAAAAGGAATTAAGCGAAGCTCAGCAAAGCATAGTGTTGAAAAATCTTATCAAAACCGACCGGCTTATCCCCGGCATTTATCTGCTCAGAGTCACCATTGAAGGCCAATCGAGACACAGCAGCTTTATCGTCAACTGATTAATTCCGACGTAGTCTGCATCATTAATC
>DAIOUP010000117.1:0-6357 GCA_036759465.1 Bacteroidales bacterium | reverse complement strand
ATTATTCAATGTATTAACTAATTTTACACAGTTAATTAACCTGGGCTGGTTGTGCACGCCCGGCCCACGTAATGTAGTTTAACTATATTTGCGCGGGCTTTCAAACCAATATTCATTAAAACTAAGCACATTGGAAAAGAAAAAAATCACTGAAATTAACGGTATCCAGCTGTATAACAGCTTCATAGCCGGAGCTCAGCGTATTTTTGAGAACCAGCAGTTGCTCAACAAAATCAACGTTTTTCCAGTAGCCGACGCCGATACAGGCACCAACCTCGCTTCTACCATGCGGAGCATTGTAAGCACCGCTCAGCCGCAACCCAATTTAAAACTTACTGCGGTTTCGCTGGCGGATGCAGCACTTAATGGAGCGAGGGGCAACTCAGGTATTATTTTTGCACAATTTCTTTACGGCTTCAGCAATGAGATTAAAAACGTTGAAACGCTCACTGTGAACGAGTTTGCGGTTTCGATGAAGAATGCCGTTCGTTATGCCTACGAAGCCATCGCCAACCCTGTTGAGGGAACGATGATTTCTGTAATCAAAGATTGGGCAGAGTACATTTATCAGCTTAAGGATCAGATCGAAGATTTCCTCAAGCTTTTGTTCGACGGTTTGAAAATAGCCATCGAATCATTGATGGCAACCACAGGCAAAATGGCTGTCCTGGCCAAAAACAATGTAGTGGATGCCGGAGCGAAAGGCTTTGTCGTTTTCCTGGAAGGTATGTTCAACTACTTCGAGAACGGGCAGGAAGCAGTGAATATTGATCCGGCCAACATCGAAGTGGCCGAATCTATTGATGCCATCCTTCACGAGGAAATTACCTATCGCTACTGCACAGAAGCCATGATAACCGGAGAAAACCTTAAGCGTGAGGCCTTCGCCAAAATCATGATTAACTTCGGCGATTCGATGGTTGTGGCCGGTTCTCCAACCAAAATGCGCATACACATCCATACCGACGAGCCCTGGAAACTTTTTGAAGAAATCGGCAAACTCGGCACGATTACTTATAAAAAGGTGGACGATATGGTGATGCAGAACGAGATTGCCTCGAACCGCAAACACCCCATCGGCCTTATCACGGACAGCACCTGCGACATCCCCCAAAGCCTGCTCGAAGCCTATCAGATTCAGGTTGTGCCACTTACGGTGCATTTTGGCGAGGAATTTTTTATCGACAGGGTCACCATTCAGCCTGATCAGTTTTTCAGGAAGATGCAAACCTCCGAAATACAACCCAGCTCGGCGCAGCCAAGTTTCAACGAGTTCGTAAACCGCTATAACCACTTAAGCGGTATTTACGACTCTGTAATCAGTATCAACATCAGCTCTGGCATGAGCGGCACCTGGCAAAACAGCATCAACGCCGCCAAGCGCTCATCAGAAGAGAACGCTAAACGAATCAGCGTGATCGACAGCAAAAGGGTGTCTTCCTCCCTTGGCCTGACCGTTCTGCGCGCTGCCGAATGTATCGAACAAGGCATGAGCCATGATGAAATTGTTGAACAGGCTGAACAATGGGTTGCCAAGAACCGCATCCTTGTTACCTCGAAAACCATGAAATACATGGTAAGGTCGGGCCGCGTAAGCCACACCAAGGGCTTGATTGGCAAAATTCTCGGTATCAAACCCGTAGTTGAAGTGCTCAACCATGGAAAAACCAATGTATTTGGTAAGCCGCTCACCGAAAAATCGAGTATGAAGCTCGTGATGAAAGAGATGAGCCGGTTTATTGAAGGTAAAAAGGTTTGGGGTTATGCAATTTCGCACGCCATGAACGAGGATGGCGCACAGTGGTACGCCGAACAAATGGAAGCCATCACAGGCATGAAACCCAAATTCGTTGCCCAGGCATCTCCGGTGCTCGTGGCCAATGTTGGCCCGGGCGTTGTGGCCCTGAGCGTAATGCTTGAATAGCTTAACCATTCAACCATATCCATAAAACGAAGAGCTGCCCCCGGGCGGCTTTTTCTTTTTAGAAACGTTGACTGCTTCTAAATAAGCCCTGCTTTTATGCCAACTCGGCCACATTCCCTACTTTTGTCGCGTACTGTTAATTTTTGAACAAAAGCGCGACATCATGATAACCAGACAGTTGCTCTATCCCGAAAGCATCGTTGTAGCCGGTGGTTCGAACGATATTTCCAAGCCTGGCGGCAAGGTCCTGAAAAATATCATCGACGGTGGATTTAACGGCAGATTGAGCGTACTCAACCCAAAAGAATCGATGGTGCAGGGGGTTACAAGTTACCGTGACCCGGCAGAATTGCCCGACACTGATCTGGCCATTATCGCGATTGCCGCGAAATATACACCCGAGCTGGTTGAGTTTCTGGCCTCAAAGAAACAGACGCGCGCCTTTATCATCCTGTCGGCCGGATTTAGTGAAGAAAGCGAAGAAGGACACAGGCTTGAAGATCAGATTGTTGAAACTGTTAACCGCTACGGCGCCTCGCTCGTCGGTCCCAATTGTGTGGGTATACTTACCCCTCAACATCACAGCATTTTCACTTATCCAATTCCTAAACTTGATCCAAAAGGAGCCGACTTTATTTCCGGCTCGGGTGCCACAGCCTGTTTTATCATGGAAGCCGGCATTCCCAAGGGACTCAGCTTTGCCAATGTCTTTTCGGTTGGCAATTCGGCTCAGTTGGGCGTAGAAGAAATTCTGGAGCACATGGACAACACTTTCGACCCTGAAAAGGACTCAAAAGTGAAGCTCCTATACATCGAGAACATCAGTAAACCGCAAAAGTTGCTGCGTCATGCCGCCAGCCTTATCAGAAAGGGATGCCGTATTGCCGCCATTAAGGCAGGCAGCAGCGAAGCAGGCAGCCGTGCCGCATCTTCACATACAGGAGCTTTGGCCAGTCCGGATGCCGCGGTTGACGCTATTTTCCGTAAAGCGGGTATCGTCAGGTGCAATGGTCGCGAGGAGCTTATTGCAGTTGCTTCAGTTTTTATGCATCCAATGCCAAAGGGGAAAAACTTCGCCATAATTACCCATGCCGGGGGACCAGCCGTAATGCTCACCGATGCATTGTCCAACGGAGGTATCAACATACCCCAGATCAAAGGCGAAAAAGCCAATACCCTGAAAGAGAAGCTATTTCCAGGATCATCGGTCAACAATCCCATCGACTTTCTCGCAACCGGAACGGCCGAACAACTCGGACATATCATTGATGCCGTTGAAAACGACTTCAATGAGATCGATGCCATGGCAGTCATTTTTGGCACACCCGGTTTGACGGAAATCTTCGATGTTTACGAGCTGCTCCATCAGAAAATGACTGCATGCAGGAAACCGGTATATCCTGTGCTTCCCTCCGTTACAACGGCAGCCAAAGAAATAGAATATTTCATTGGTAAGGGTCATATCAATTTCCCCGATGAAGTGAGCCTTGGAAAGGCTCTTTCTACAGTACTGAACACACCCCAACCTTCTGAAATATCATCGAACACTCACCTTATCGACATTGATGCTGTGAGACGCATCGTTGATCGGGCCAGTGAGGGCTATCTCGCTCCGGCAGACGTTCAGGCCCTGCTGGATGCAGCTGGTATTGCAAGGGCCAAAGAGGCCGTAGCTACTAATGCTGATAATGCATTGGCAGCCGCCCGGAGCATTGGTTTTCCGCTGGTTATGAAGGTGATAGGTCCTGTGCATAAATCGGATGTAGGTGGAGTAGCCTTAAACATTAATAGTAACGAAGCCGTTGGGCAACACTTCAGCCGAATGATGCAGATTGAGGGTGCTACAGGTGTTTTACTGCAGCCCATGCTCAAAGGCATGGAGCTCTTTGCCGGCGCAAAAGGTGAGGGAAAATTTGGCACCCTCATTTTATGTGGGATGGGCGGCATCATGATTGAGGTGCTCAAGGACTTCGCTCAGGCCCTGGCTCCGCTCAACCGAAAAGAAGTGAAAACCATGATTGGGTCGTTGAAAAGCTATCCGCTCTTCGAAGGCTACCGCAAACAAGACGGGATTAATATTGAGGCTTTCGAAGAAACCTTGCTGAGACTATCAGCGTTGGTAGAAGCAGCGCCGGAAATTGCGGAACTCGACCTTAATCCCCTGCTCGGAACGCCGCATACCCTCGTGGCAGTCGACGCACGCATCCGCATCGAAAAGTTTTGACCCATGAAAAGGAGCGACTTCATTCTCTTGGCTATCCTATTAGTTATCTTTCTGATATTTTGGCTTATACCTCAGACTGGAGATACCTATAACCACCTGAACAAGGAGCATGGGATGTGGATGAGCTTCGCCAAATTTGCCGTATTGGCCACTTTTGGCGAGAGTCTTGCGCTGAGGATTCGCACGGGACATTACAATAAACCCGGATTTGGTTTGCTGCCAAAAGCCATTGTTTGGGGTATCATTGGTCTGACCATTAAGATGGCTTTTGTCATTTTTTCGACAGGCACCCCGGTATTTCTCGAATACATGGGGCTCGAAGGAGCAAGACAATCGCTTCGTGAAACACTGAGTATCACCTCATTGGTAACGGCATTCTCAATCAGCGCCGCCATGAATATCATTTATGCTCCTGTAATGATGACCTTCCACCGGATCACCGATACGCATATAGCCAGCCAAGGCGGGAGTATTAAAGCGCTGTTGGTTGCAGTCCCCTTTCGCGTAATTTTTCCCTCTCTTGACTGGGACAACCTTTGGAATTTCGTATTCAAAAAAACCATTCCCTTCTTCTGGATTCCGGCACACACCATCACCTTTTTACTTCCTGAACAATATCAGGTGCTCTTTGCTGCTCTCCTGAGCGTCGCACTGGGCGTGATACTTAGCATTGCAGCGCAAAATAAATAGCACTAAGGCCTTATTTTTCTGCCTCATACCTCTAATATTATAATCATTTTAAATTAGACTACAAAGCGCAATCGTTTGCACCAGATAATCTGGTTTTGCCTACATTTGTGTAATTGATAACACAACAAGCAAAATGCAAACGGAGCTGAAACCCGCTAAAAAGCACAAAACCCCCATTGATTCTGAGGTTGTAAAAGAACTCATTCAAAAAACCGGCATCCCGAAAATTGGCAGGGCATCCATACGCGAAATCAAGAAACTTGTTGATCAGATTGAGCAAGCCACCGGTGAAAAATTCATTCGCATGGAAATGGGCATTCCGGGGCTTCCTCCGGCACGTATAGGTGTTGATGCCCAGATTGATGCGCTTAATAAGGGAGTGGCAGCTATTTATCCTGATATTCAGGGCATAGCGCCACTTAAAAAAGAAATTGCCCGCTTCGCCGAGTTATTCCTGAATATCAAAGTTAATCCTGACAACTGCCTCCCGACGGTTGGCTCAATGCAGGGCAGCTTTGCAGCGTTTCTTACCTTGAGCCGCATTCATGCCGAAAAAGATACTACCCTGTTTATTGATCCCGGTTTTCCGGTACATAAACAACAACATAAAGTATTGAATATTAAGTTTGAAACATTCGATGTTTATGATTACAGGGGCGATGCCTTGCGCGAAAAACTGGAATCATACCTTTCGAAAGGCTATATCCACTCTATTATTTACAGCAATCCAAACAACCCCAGCTGGATCTGTTTCACGGAAAATGAACTGAAAATCATCGCCGAACTCGCCGATAAGTATGATGTTATTGTGATCGAAGACCTTGCCTATTTTGGCATGGATTTCCGTCAGGACTACAGTAAGCCGGGCGTTGCGCCATTTCAGCCGAGTGTTGCCCATTACACTGATAATTATATTCTGCTCATTTCCAGCTCCAAAGCCTTCTCCTATGCCGGAGAGCGCATCGGCATGATGCTACTGAGCGACGCCCTTGCTGCACGCTGTTATCCTGATCTGAAGCGATATTACAATACCGAATGCTTTGGCTATACCATGATTTTCGGCAACCTTTACCCGCTCAGTTCTGGCACTTCGCACTCAGCACAATACGCACTCACAGCGCTTCTTAAGCAAGCCAACGATGGAATTTTCAACTTTGTCGAAGAAGTTAAGGAATACGGGGAAAAAGCCGCAGTGATGAAGAAGTTGTTTACCGACAATGGCTTTCGGATCGTTTACGACAAAGATGAAGACAAACCCATCGCTGACGGTTTCTATTTCACATACTCCTATCCCGGTTTTTCCGGCGTTGATTTATTGGAAGAGATGCTTTACTATGGCATCAGCGCCATTTCGCTCGACATTACCGGCAGTGAGCGTCACGAGGGCATACGTGCGTGCACCTCACTCATACAGCGATCCCAGTTTCCGGATCTGGAATATCGTCTGCAACAATTTCATGCTGATCACCCAACTCAAATCTAATTTACAATGCTATTCAATCATATGTCACTATATATC
>DAIOUP010000116.1:0-6445 GCA_036759465.1 Bacteroidales bacterium | reverse complement strand
TCTGTTGCCTTCGTTGGAATATTCCGAACAGGAAAAACAGGAATTTGTTACAACAATCCAATCCAGCGGCCAGCTCTTGCTCAATCTGATCAACGACATTATCGACATATCAAAAATTGAGGCCGGAGAACTTAAAATTATCCCCACAACCTTCGATTTGGGCGATCTGATGGAAACGCTCTATCAAACGTTCAGACAACAGCTCGATAACTACGACAAGCAAAACGTAAGGCTTATCCTTTCCAACAAAGAAGCCAGCCGCGATTATGTCATCCATTCCGACAAGCTCAGGCTGCAGCAAATCCTGACCAACCTGCTCAGCAACGCAGTAAAATTCACTCATGAAGGCGAGATAGAGTTTGGTGTGATCAGCATAAGTGATCAGTATGAGTTTTTTGTGAAGGACACCGGCATTGGCATACCCGAATCGAAGCTCGACGTAATTTTCGACCGCTTCAGGCAGGCCGATGATTCGCACACCAAGCAATATGGCGGCACCGGCCTTGGCCTGGCCATTTCCAAACATCTCACCCAATTGCTCGGCGGTAAAATATGGGTTGAATCGGTCGTAAACAAGGGCACAACATTCTATTTCACCCTACCTGGAAAGAAAGACAACAAAGAAAGCCTGTCCGAATATCCCGACTATTCCAGCAAAAAAGTTCTTGTTGTTGAAGATGTTGAAGCCAACTTTCACCTGATCAACAATATGCTGAAGCGCTCAGGAATAAAAGTATTGCATGCCCCCAACGGGTATCTCGCGCTCGATCTTGCGCAAAGCGAACAGCCCGACCTCATTTTAATGGACATTCAACTGCCTGAACTCGATGGACTTTCGGCGCTAAAAAACCTCCGTAAACAACATTACGACAGGCCGGTAGTGGCAATAACCGCTTTTGCCCTTGCCGGCGATGCACAATTTTATTTGCGGAAAGGATTCGATTCATACCTTAGCAAACCACTTGGGCTGGAAAAATTATACCAGCTGTTGCGTCTATTTTTTGACCCCGAATACAGCCTGACCAATGGTAAATGAATCACAACAAGCGATGAAACGAATGATTGACAAGCCTAACGCTGTTTTTCATGTCGTACTGCTTACATTTGCAGTGGTTAGCTTGATTCTTCCGCAACCTGCATTTGCTCAGGTTTTTCAGGCTGTAACGACAAGGGCCCCCGGACTTTCCAACGCCAATGCCGTTTGGTTTAGCTCAGGCAACAGGCTGCATGTGTTGGCCACTGGCGAAGCCAAAGGAAGTCCCTCAAACAGAACGCTTATAATAAGGCAGATGTCGCGCAGCGAGTTTGTAAGCCAGACTGCCGGATTACCACAGGTGGTACACGGAGCTGTGGATGCCGCCGATTTCGACGGCGACGGGCTTCAGGACATTGTAATCAGCGGTTTTGGTGCCAACGGACAACCAATTGCCGGCATCTGGCTTCAGCAACGCGACGGCTCGTTCAGGAAGTCCTCCGCCCAGGTGCCTGCTTTGGCCGAAGGCTCTGCGCATTTTGGCGATTTTGACCGCGACGGTAAAACCGACCTGCTGCTCACCGGACGAGATGCACAGGGTGTAGCAAGAACTATCATTCTTAAGAACGACAATGGCAATCTGCGCGAAATAAAAACCAATCTACCCGGAGTAAGATATGGAATCGCCCTATGGCACGATGTAAACAAGGATGGTCAGCCTGATATCCTGCTCAGCGGACAAGCCGCCTCGGGCCTTATAACGCGTATCTATACCAATGTCAACGGCAATTTCAGGGAAAGCGGACAGTCGTTCACCGGCCTAAAATACAGCACTGCCGATTGGAGCGACTTCAACCGCGACGGTTATCCCGACTTTTTCATTTCGGGGGAAACCCGCGGAGGAATTCCTTTTTCGGGCTATTATCTCGGTAGCGTTTCTGGCCGTTTTGCTGAAGGCAATAAGGCTGGAATACGTCAGTTGATGCACGGCTCGGTGGATGCCGCCGACTACAATGGCGACGGCTGGCCCGACGTAGTAATAACGGGCGAAAGCCTCGAACGACCCTACACCATTGTGCTTGAAAACCAGGCCGGAAAAGGCTTTCGCGATATCAGGGCCGGGCTGCCGGGTGTGGTCAACGGTGTGGCCAGGTTTGGCGATTTCGACGGTAATGGCTCGCCTGACATCTTTCTTGCCGGCATCGATGTGTGCTTCGAGCTGCATGCAACCGTTTACCGCAATACACTAAGGGTGCGTCCCACGGAAGAAGAGTTTCCGGAACCGCCGCCTTTGCCAATGGAAATTGCACAAGGGCCAAAATACTACTTCGTGTTTTCCTCCTGTTTTTGTGACCCCGAAAACACCGGCAAAAAAGGTTACCACGGCTTTGTAAGCAACATCCATCAGGAGAAAAAAGACTTTGACCTTAACTACGAATTCAATCACAGGCTAATCAGCCGTTATCCCGGCTGGGGCTGGGCCGACCGCGGCCACCGCACGAGCAATGCCTTTGTGAGCACCCAGGATGCCGAACAAGGACGGCAAACCGTCATAGCCCGTTACCGACAGGATGGCTATACCATTCATTATATCAATTGGTGACCTTTCGCAAACAACATCCTGATTTTCTGTCCGAACAGTCAGGCACCGATCCAATGCTTCAGCTCGCGGGGCAATTCGTAAGCCTTACAAACACCAATATCTTCCTCACAGGACGGGCCGGAACAGGTAAAACAACATTTCTCCGCAATCTCAGTAAACTTACCCAGAAGCGCTATGTAGTGCTGGCGCCTACGGGTGTTGCCGCCATCAATGCCGGTGGCCAAACCATTCACAGCTTTTTTCAGTTGCCTTTTGGACCTGTTGTTCCCGGTATAGTGCTGAAAAGAAAGGAAAAAGACCGGAAAGAATCGTTTGCGCTGCAGTTGCGAAAAAGCAAAATCGACATCATTCGAAGTCTTGACCTTATCGTGATTGACGAGATCAGCATGGTGCGCGCCGACCTGCTCGATGCCGTTGACGAGGTACTGCAGCACTACCGCAAAAACAACAAACCCTTTGGCGGACTGCAGATGCTGATGATTGGCGATCTGCTTCAGCTGCCGCCCGTGGTGAAAAACGAAGAATGGGATCTGCTACGCGATTATTATGAAAACCTGTTCTTCTATAGCAGCAAAGCGCTGATTCGCAGCAACTTTGTCACCATTACACTTGAAACGGTTTTCCGCCAAACTGACGAACGTTTTGTGGCCCTGCTCAATGCGGTGAGGAGTGGTCAACCCGATGCAAAAGTGCTTGAAGAGCTCAACAAACGATATTGTCCCGATACCGGGCCTTTCGAAACACAGGGCTATATCACCCTGACCACCCACAACCGCATGGCCGACGACATCAATCAGAACAGGCTGGCCTTGATAAAACAACCAGTTTATAAAGCGAAAGCAGTTATCAGGGGCGATTTCCCCGAGCATATCTATCCCACACACGAAACGCTGGAGCTCAAAACCGGCGCACAGGTGATGTTCGTAAAGAACGACCCCGGGCCGGAAAAACGTTATTACAACGGCCTGATCGGAAGAATATTGGATATCGACGAAGAAAACAATACCACCGATGTGGCTTGCGAAGGCCTCGAAGAGACGATAACCGTTGGCCCGATCGAATGGCAAAATACCGTTTACGAGCTCGACAACGAAACAAAAGACATCATTGAAAAAGTGAATGGCACCTTTGCACAACTGCCCCTGCGATTGGCCTGGGCCGTCACCATTCACAAGAGTCAGGGACTTACGTTCGACAAGGTGATCATTGATGCTGCCGCCGCTTTTGCCCACGGGCAGGTTTACGTCGCCCTAAGCCGTTGCCGCACACTCGAAGGCCTGGTGTTCAAGAGCCGCATCCCGCAAAATGCAGTCAAGAGTCATCAGGGACTTACATCGTGGCTTGATGGGCAAAAAGCCATTCAGCCCGATGAGCAACAGCTTTCAACACACAGCACGGACTTTGTTAAACAACTGCTCACTGAACTTTTCGATTTCTCATTGCTTCGCAGCAAAACCGAGTACCTCCTGCGAACGGCCAGACGCAATAACACCAGCCTGCAGCCAGGATTTGCCGACAAGGTTTCCGATTGCCTGAATATTGCCGAAAACCAACTCGAAGCCGTTGGCAAAAAGTTTGAGCCCCAGTTGCTTGCACTTATCGGGCAAGCAGCCGGTTCCGGCAACAGGCAAGCCCTCGTGCAGCGCTTGACCCAGGCTTCTGAATACTTTAAACAACATCTGCATAACTTCGTTAAAACCTTGACAGGCAATGTGGAAACCGACGACAAAGCGCTGAGTAAGAGCCTTAGCGAGCTGAAAAAGGAAATTGATGAAATAGTAGCAGTTAAAAACGCTTGTCTTGGTCAGCTCGGCGAAGGCTTTCAGCTTGAGGCATTTATCAAAGCAAGGGCGCTGGCTGGTATCAGCACGACAGAAAAAACCGAGGAATCGGTTTTGGAAACTTCAATAGATTCCACCAGTCCTGAAACGCTGCGAGTAAAACAAATACTTCTGCAATGGCGTAAAGAGGAAGCACGACACCAAGGCATCGAACCCTCGCGGGTTGTTCCAATGACCGCCATTTTCGAAATGGCTGCGAATCCTCCGCTTACGATTAAGCAGCTACAAACAATCAAAGGCATGGGCAAAAAAAAGGTGGCACAATACGGACAGGCTATTATAGCACTGATTGACAAATGTATAGAGAGGAAAGCACCAGAAGCTACCGAGAATGCCCCGAAAAAAAACAGTAAGGAACTCACCCTTGAAATCTATAAGAACAACCCCGGGGTTAGCCTTGATGTGCTTGCATCGCTGCGCGGATTGGCGTTGAGCACAGTGGCCGACCACCTGTGCTTCGGCATCGAACAGGGTAAGGTCGATGTTGCCGCTTTTGTTGATAAAGCGAAAAGAAATTTGATTGAAGAATATTTCGAATCCGTTGACGATGATAAACTTGGGTCGGCCAGAGAGGTATTGGGCTTTGAAGTAAGTTTTATCGAATTGAAAATGGTGAGGGCTGACCTGCGGCACAAAGGGTTCTGGTCGCAATCGCCTTTGATGGAATAACTTAGAATTTATTTTGGTTTTTTTCAGGCCTCGTTTTCCCAACAAACCAGCATGCATGCTTTCGTACCTTTGCAATGACTTGTTCCGGATCACACTTTAAAAGTGACAAATTGAAAGTTGCACTCATCCATTACCGGCTCATTCACTTTGGCGGGCTGGAAACTAGGCTTAAAAACTACATCAGGTACTTTCGCGAGCGGGGCGATGAGGTTGATGTTATTTGCGCCAAGTATCATCCCGATGTGGTGTTGCCGGCTGAAACCAATGTCAATAAAATAGGCGCCGGCATTTTACCCAAACCATTCAGGCAGAGAGGCTTCGACAATCGTTTGGGAGCATTTATGAAAGGCCGTCATTACGATTTCAGCCTTTCGCTGGGCCGCACAAGCCATCAGCAATATGTACTCAGCCCAGGAAATCATTTGGGATATCTGCGCAATCTGGGTCGAAGGGCCAATTCGTTGAGCGACCATGAACAGATTCGTCTCGACAGACGCTCATTCGAGCGTTCGAAGCTGATTTTTGCCGCATCCAGGATGATGCGAAACGAAGTGATTGAACTTTATGGCATCGAAGCCGAAAAAGTAAAAGTAATTTATCCACCGCTGAATACCAAAGGGTTCAGGCCATCAAACGAGGCGGAGCGACAAAAAATACGGCTCAAATTGGGGTGGCAGCCCAACCAGCAATACTTTTTGTTTTCGTCGCTGGGCCACAAACGCAAGGGACTTCCGCTACTGATTCAGCTCTTCGAAAAACTAAAAGACACCAACAAGCATCTCATGATCATTGGCTCGCCTGAGGTGAAATCCGTCCTGCCCAATGTGCATTACCTAGGCTTTTACGATGATCCCCGACAGTTTTATGTAGCGGCTGACGCCCTTGTCCACCCTTCAGTCTATGAGCCTTACGGCCAGATCGTTGCTGAGGCTCTTCAAAGCGGAACTCCGGTAATCATTTCGGATCAGGTAGGTGCTTCGGAACTTGTAAGCGCCAACGAGGGCCTTGTTTTATCGCATCTGAAACCGAACGACTGGCTCGAAGCCGTTGCCGCCTACGATCGGCGGCATTTCAACATTCCTGCCGATTTCGCTGCATCAAAAAAGATAACGTTGGAAGACCACATGAAGAACATGCTGCATTGTGCCCAATTATCCTGAACATAAAATAATCCCAACAATTTCATATTTGCGACAAAGCCGAAAGATGTGTAATTTTGCAGCCTTGTTTTTCAGCGGGGTGTAGCGCAGCCCGGTAGCGCGCTTCGTTCGGGACGAAGAGGCCGCTGGTTCGAATCCAGTCACCCCGACCAATCCAAAAAGCCACCCGCGAGAGCGGGCGGCTTTTTTCGTTGCAGGC
>DAIOUP010000115.1:0-6457 GCA_036759465.1 Bacteroidales bacterium | reverse complement strand
CGATGATCAAGGTCATGGGTGGCGAAATCTTCGAGGGACAAGACCTCATCAACCCTCGCACAGGAAACAAGGAGCGCATTTCGCAGCTCTTTGTAGTGAACGGCAAAAACCGTGAAAAGGTCGAAAAAGTAATGGCCGGCGACATTGCCGTGACCATTAAGCTCAAGGATGCTCGCACCAACGACAGCCTAATGGATGCCAAATCGGCCGATGCTGGTTTTGCACCCATTGTATACCCCGATCCGTTGTTCTCGGTGGCCATCAAAGCCGCCAATTCCAACGACGACGAAAAGCTCGGCAGCATTCTTCAGGATATGCACCGCACCGATCCTACCATCATTGCCGGACTTTCGCGCGAGCTCAAGCAGCTCATCCTGCAGTGCCAGGGCGAATATCACCTCAACACCGTAAAGTGGTACCTCGACAATGTATACAAAATTGAAGCCGTGCTAGCTTCGCCGAAGATCCCTTATCGCGAAACCATTACCAAGGCCGCCAAAGCCGACTATCGCCACAAAAAGCAATCGGGCGGCGCCGGACAGTTTGGTGAGGTGCACCTGATGGTTCAGCCATATTTTGAAGGCTACAAAGATCCCACCGATTTCCCGGTTCGCGGAAAGGAAGAGCATAGCCTTTCGTGGGGCGGAAAGCTTGTTTTCAACAACTGTATTGTCGGGGGCTCGATCGACGCACGTTTCATGCCCGCCATTCTTAAGGGAATCATGGAGCGCATGGAAGAAGGTCCGCTCACCGGATCATACGCCCGCGATATCGTGGTATATGTTTACGACGGTAAGATGCACCCCGTAGACTCGAACGAAATTTCGTTCAAGCTGGCCGGACGCAACGCCTTCAGCATGGCTTTCAAGAATGCTGGTCCCAAAATTATGGAACCTATTTATGATGTAGAGGTGCGTATGCCCGAAGACATGATGGGCGCCGTGATGACCGATCTTCAGGGCCGCCGCGCCGTGATTATGGGCATGGACTCCGACGGAAAATACCAGATTATTCGTGCCAAGGTACCACTGGCAGAAATGGACCGCTACAGCACCTCGCTCAGCTCCATCACTTCAGGGCGCGGAAGCTTCAGCATGAAGTTTGCCGAATACAGCCAGGTGCCCGGAGATGTGCAGACCAAGCTGCTCAAAGAGTACGAAGAAAAACTCAAGGACGAGGATTAATCATCCTTGCCTACCTAAAAACGAAAAGGCCACCTTTTTTGGGTGGCCTTTTCAATATATATCGAACAAGCAGGAACGGTGATTTTATCAGCGGATAAGCACATATTTTATCATGCCCACACTCAGGCTTGCGTTGCTGCAGTACATATGCCGTGAAGCAATCACTCTGGTGTTGAAGGGAATGTCGTTGATATAAGGCTCTTCGGGCATGCTGAAAGGGGTGTTCAGGGCCTGCTCTGCAAGGCTGTTGCTGGCAATCTTTCGCGTGTCGAAAGGAATGTCGTCGATATAAGCCTCTTCGGCAGGTCTGAATTCGGCTACCTTGCGGCTTGCCTGAACTGAATCGAAAATAGCCTTGGTGTTGAACGGAATGTCGTCGATATACTCCTCTTCGTTATGCTGCCAGTTGCCGGCCCACAGGCTTGTGGATGCGAACAGAAGTATGAGGCTGAAGAATTTTGTTGTTGCTTTCATTGTCGTATTTTTTTTGGTTGTGAATTTTTATTGTTACACCCCATTAGACGAAACACCGTGCCAAAAGTTACAGACATGTGAAAATCAACGTATTACGATTACAAGCTCTTTTTACTACTTAAAATACTAATAAAAGGCGTACACTTTGCGTCCGATAGCGTACACCTTGAGGGCGAGAGGCTGTGATACAGGGAATCGCAGAACAGAAAGCTCAGGGATTCAGCTTAAACAACTTTTGCGAACGGATATCCCGTTCGCCATGAAAGCGCTCAATGATGCCCGAAAAGCGCTCAATGTCCACAGGCTTAAGTACATAATCGTAAGCCCCGTAACGCTGTGCTTTATCGCGGTATTTGGAAAAAGCCGTTACAAAAACGACATCAAACCTGCGGTAAGGGAAGCGCTCCAGCAGGTCGAAACCTGTGCCGCGGGGCATGTCCACATCGAGTATGAGCAATTCGGGTTCGGTTTGCTTTATTTTTTCCCAAGCCTGATCTATCATATTGGCAGTCATGACCACCTCGGCCTGCTTGCAAAACTCTTTGATAATCATCTCGATAAGCGCCACAGCATCGGGCTCGTCGTCAACTATGCCTATTCTGATTTTATTCATGGTATTTTTGTTTTGCCTGACCGGGAAAGCGCAGTATGGCCTTAGTGCCGGCAGCTTCGCCCGATGCTGTATAGAGGTCGGTAATTTCCAGATAGATGTTTGTTTGTCTGCTCTTATTGATCAAAAGTATCCTTTTTTGAATGATGGAAAGACCAAGTGAGGTTTTTTTGTTCGTCCGCTGCTTCGAGGCTGCCTCGCGACCAATGCCGTTATCCTCGACAACAACTACCAAACTTTGATTTTCTTGATAAAACCGAAGTTGAACTTTTCCCTCGCCCGAAAATGCTTTTAAGCCGTGCTGAATGGCGTTTTCGACCAGTGGCTGGATCAGAAATACCGGGATGAAGGTATTATCCTGATCGATAAGCTCATCGCATTGTATTTCGTAGGCAAACTTTTGGGGCATACGGGCCGACTCTAGTTCGATATATTGCCTGAGCAGATGTATTTCTTCCGAGAGGCTGGTGTCGGGTTTCTGGGCGTTTTCGAGCATTGCACGCATCAGGCCTGCAAAACGCGTGAGGTAGCGGCTAGAGGCCATTTTATCATTTTCGAGGATATAGCGTTGTACAGTATTGAGTGCGTTAAAAAGGAAGTGAGGGTTCATTTGAAGTGCCAGGGCTTCTTGCTGATAACGCTGCATATCGTTGACAACGTTTCGCTGACGGGTAAAATACTGACTAATCGTGTAGAACAGTGCAAGTAGCAACGCAACTGCAAAAATGACCATGAGGGCGATAACCCACCATTTCATCCATAAGGGTCTCAATACCGTGACCCGAACAGATTTGGATGCCGCTGACCAACTGCCGTCAGGGTTTTGTACTTGCAATTCGAAAGTATAGTCGCCAGGAGGAACGTAAGGATATGAAGCAGTGGTTTGCTGGTTTACTACCCACTCTCTTTCAAGACCCGAAAGCCGGTGCCTGTAGGTGTGACGGCCTTGAATAAAGAAGGAGATAGCAAAGTAGCTGAAACTGATATTGTTTTCGTAATGTCGGAGCACCACAGGCTCCGACAGGTAATTATCAATTCTCTTTTTATCGGTCGAAACACTTGTTATATGGCAGGGCATGCGAATGCGCATCAATAG
Organism: Bacteroidales bacterium; assembly: GCA_036759465.1. Lineage (GTDB taxonomy): Bacteria > Bacteroidota > Bacteroidia > Bacteroidales > F082 > JALNZU01. The sequence goes on along the minus strand of DAIOUP010000115.1, from coordinate 3,093 downwards.
GTTAGGGTTCACCAGAAGAAAGCTGATAAATCCGGCACTTGAGGCAATGATTTTATCTCCTGCGACGGTCATAGCCGACACTTCGTTGGCCAGCAAACCATAACCGGATGTTATATTTTGTAAAACTGTAAATCGTCCATCGGGCGAGGTTCGACTAAGCACCGAAATACCCTTGTTGGTGCCGGCTATGACCATATTACCGTTGAATTCAACAAAATTGACCGATGAGGATAAGAGGCCTTCTCTGCGGCCAAAACTGATAAGGGTGTCGTTTGTGAGCAAAAGGAGGCCTCTTTCGCGTGTACCAACCCAAAGGCTGTCGTTACGCCATTTTAGCGCCGTTACTCTCCAGGGACCTAATCCAAATGACCGCACTGGTCGAAGCGAGTGTCCGTCCCAGGAATGAAGACCGTTCTGGTCTCCAAGAAATATCGTGCCATCTCCGGCAGAGGTGATGGCTTCCACGCGGTTAAGTTCGTTTAACCCTATAACCTGAGTTAAACCTGAGGTTGATTTTACTCCATAAAATCCGGCATATGACCCTACCCACAACATATCGCGAATAGTGTCGTAAAACAGACTCTTGGCTCCCCAATGAACATTATATAACTCATTTAATGCCTTAAATGGAATAATTTTTCCAGTGCGTTCATCAATCTTAAACAACCCCCTGTTTGTGCCCACCCAAAGATAATTGCCTGAAGGATCGGGCAATATACGACTGATGATTGTATCGCCCAGCTTGCTTACCTTAAAAGTTTTAATGTAATTGCCTGATGAATAACCAAATACATTGAACGAACTAAACCAAAGCCGGTTGTTTTTATCAATTTTCAGGTCGATAATCTTCTCCTGACGAAACATGCTGGGTGGAACAATTACTTTGTTGCGTTTTTCGGGTATGTAGAACAACCCGGAGTTCATTGAGGTAAACCATAATCCGCCCTCATGGTCTTCGAAAAACGAACTAATAGGTTCGCCATCCAAAAAAACATCAATCTCATTCAAATCTTTGTCGAACAGCCTTCCGCCTCCGCCATTGGTCGACATCCAAATTCTGCCCTGTCGGTCGGAATTCATTCGTACAATCGGGTGGAACAGCTTAATTGTTTTAGCTATTTTACCCGATCTGATAAGGATAACCGTATTCTCCTCGGAAAGGAAAATGTCGTTGCCAACCTTTTCAACCCCCGAATGATAATGCCCATGGGTGCGTGTTTTGAATATCTTGCTTAAATCAAAGGCAAAGTCATGGCCATCAGGCGTTTGCAAAATAACTGTTTGGGTAGGAAGTACTTTAGCAAAATCGATCATGATGCTGCCATCCGGAGTAGGAACGAGTATCATTGTCCCTTCGTCGTGCCTCGGATTGAATTGCATGATATTACCCTTGTTATCAATCCTGAACAATCCCTCCGAACGCAGCGAAAGCCAGATGTTCTCAAGGCTGTCAACAACCATGTCGTTGTAAATTGTGTATCTGGTTCTAGTGTGAAGACGCAGGTAGTCAACAAGCCGATCGTTAAACTTGTAATGGTAAATTTTGCCTTTGTCGTGATACCCAAGTTTACCCGAAAGCGTTACAAACCAAACACGGTTTTTCGAATCTTTATAGAGGGTGAAGACAGGGTTTTCGGGTAGCCCATCATCCACATCAAAAGTGCGGAACTGATAGCCGTCGTAACGCACCAGTCCGTGGTCGGTACTAAACCACATATAGCCGTCATCGTCCTGCACTGAATGATACACTTCGCTGGACGGAAGCCCCTGCCGGCTGTCGAATTTGCGGAAGAAATGATTTTGGCCTTGCAAGGCATTGAGCAATGCCAGATAAAAAACGGCCAGCAAAACAGTCTTCTGGTGCATTATGATTTTTTGTGTTCACAAATATAAGCCACCTTCGAAGCCAATCAGAGCCAATAGCGGCACAATTAGTCGGCGATAACACCGCTGCCAAGGCAAATTGGCTCTTCGCTATGATACAATACCCCGAACTGCCCGGGTGCAATGCCGCTTAGAACACTTTCGGAAACAATCACTACGCTTTCGCCCTCAAGACGTAGTTTCCCATAATTAAATTCTGGCTGATGCCTGATTTTAAATCGAACGGGCATATCCCTAGAGAACATGAAGTCGTTGTGCAGCAGGTTGATGTCGACAAGCGGCACCTCCCGGCCCATGAGCGATTCAGGGTTCAGGGCGTTGGAGACGTAAACGATGTTTTCTGCCACATCTTTTTTAACTACATACCAGGGACCACCACTCATTCCCAGTCCTTTGCGCTGCCCGATGGTGTGAAACCAGAAGCCTTTATGCCTGCCAAGCACCTTACCGGTTTCCAGTTCAACAATTTTGCCGGGTCGCTCTCCGGTATAACGTCGGATAAACTCGTTGTAGTTGATCTTTCCCAGAAAACAAATTCCCTGACTATCGGGGCGGTGAGCCGAGGGCAGGCGCATTTTTTCAGCAATTGCCCGAACCTCCGGCTTGGTGAGGCTTCCGAGCGGGAACATCAGTTTGCCAAGTTGTTTTTGGGTAACGTTTGCCAGAAAATAAGTCTGATCCTTTACCGGATCGGCTGCCAGCCCAAGGTAGCGCTGACCGGATTTCTCAATAATGCTGGCATAATGACCCGTGCTTATGCGATCGAACTGATGGCCAAAACGCTCCTCAAATGCCCCAAATTTGATCAGCCTGTTGCACATCACATCAGGATTAGGTGTCAGGCCTTTCTTGACGGCGTCTATCGTATAGGCCACCACGCTTTCCCAATATTCCTTCTGAAGGTCAACCGTAATGAAATGACAATCGTATTTATCTGCTATGTAGGATGTTATCTCAATATCTTCCTCCGATGGGCAATCGGTATAACCCGGCACATCTTCCATGCCAATCTTGATGTAGAAAATAACCGGATCGAAACCCTGCTCTTTAAGAAGAGGTATTGTCACCGAGCTGTCCACACCACCCGAAACCAGGGCCGCTATTTCCATGTCTTTTTTATTTCCTGGCAAAGTTCGATATTTCCTACGTACCAGAGCATTTAGCCGCTATGCATCCGTTTGCAGAGCCATCAAAAAGCGTAACTTTGAT
>DAIOUP010000114.1:0-6470 GCA_036759465.1 Bacteroidales bacterium | reverse complement strand
AACTACCTCTTTATCAATCTGAACATCGGATCTCAGGCCTCGCCCGGAATTATGCAGCTGGTATTTCAGGGAAGCCGAAAACGCCCTCTGGTGGTCAGCTATGAACTGAAAGCCAGGGCTGAGGGATCGGCTCAAAGAGGAGGCTTCGACAACGCAGATGTGATATACCTGCTTATGCCAGACCGGTTTGCCAATGGCAATACTGCCAACGATAATATGCCGGGCATGCTCGAGAAGGCTAACCGAAGCAATCCGGAAGGCCGTCACGGGGGCGACCTTGCTGGCATTGTTAGCCATTTCGACTACCTTAAGAAACTTGGAGTAACCGCCTTGTGGCTGAATCCCGTGTTGGAAAACAATATGCCGGCATTTTCCTATCATGGCTATGCAATCACCGACTTTTATAAAGTTGACCCTCGATTTGGTACCAATGAAGATTATGCCGATTTGATCCGAAAGGCTCACGATAAAGGGCTGAAGATTATAAAAGATGTGGTATTCAATCACTTTGGCACAAACCATTGGTGGATGAATGACCTGCCTTCGGCCGAATGGATTAACCAATGGCCGGAGTTTACGCGCTCAAACTACCGCGGAGGAACACTTACCGACCCCTACGCTTCCGAATCGGATAAAAAACTCATGCTTCGCGGATGGTTCGACCGAACCATGGCCGATTTCAATCAGGACAACCCTTTTGTGGCCAAATATCTCATCCAGAATAGTATATGGTGGATAGAGTACTCAGGTCTCGACGGCATTCGTGTGGACACCTATCCCTACAGTGGCAAAACATTTATGCGTCTCTGGAAACAGCGTATCAACAAAGAATACCCAAACTTCTCGGTGGTTGGCGAAGTTTGGCTCAACACCACCCCACAGGTTGCTTACTGGATGGGCAATGCTTCCAATGCCGACGGTTTCAACTCGGAGCTCAAGCACCTGTTCGATTTTCCGCTTAAATATGCCATACGCGATGCTTTTAACGAGTCAAATGGCTGGAGTTCAGGGGTCTCGCGATTGTATGAAAGCCTGAGCCTCGATTTTCTTTATGCCAACCCCATGAACATCGTTGTTTTTGCCGATAACCACGATGCCGACCGCATATTCACGGCGTTGCGCGACGATATGCGGAAATTCCGGATGGCCATGACTTTCCTGCTTACGGTGAGGGGAATACCACAGATTTATTACGGCACCGAAATAGCCATGACCGGATGGGAACATTCGGGTCATGGTTTCATACGCGAAGACTTTCCCGGTGGCTGGGATGCTGATGAGTCAAGTGTCAAAGACCGCAGGAACCTCAAGGAAAATCAGCGTGAAGCGCTGGATTTCATGCAGATGCTGCTCAACTGGCGGAAGAACAAAAAGGTGATCCATTATGGCAAGACAACGCATTACGTGCCCGAAAACGGTGTTTATGTTTATTTCAGGCACGACGACAACGAATCGGTTATGGTTGTTATCAACAATAACGAAGAAAGCCGGACTTTCACCACCGAGCGTTTTGCTGAAAACCTGACGGGCTATCAAACCGGTACTGATGTGTTGCACCGCACCTATTTCGATCAGCTGCGCACCATTTCCATCCCAGCCATGTCGGCCCGCATTATCGAACTGAAACGATAACCGAATAAAATTCTCTCAATGCCCAATCGCCTGAAATATTGGTTCGAGCTCTTCACGGCCGGACTGTTTATTCTGATAAAAAATGCACACGCACAGGAAGTTACGGTAGTTCCTGAAACCCCGCGCATGACCGATCGGATTACCATCACCTACGATGCCTCACGGGGTAATGCCGCATTGAAAGGATATGACGGAACGGTCTATTTCCATGCAGGTCTCATTACAGCCCAAAGCCGCGACGAGCGCGACTGGAAATTTGTTGTTGGTAACTGGGGCCAGAAAGACGAACGGGTTGTCATGCGAAAGGTAAAAGCGGACGTTTATGAAGTGAGCTTTGTTCCCCTTGAATTCTTCAATGCAGATAAGGATTTGAAAGTCTTGCAGATAGCCTTGGTTTTCAGAAATGCCGACGGCTCTGCTGTTGGAAAAACCAAAGAAGAAACTGATATCTACATTCCACTCGACGGTTATAAGCCGACAATAGCCAAACCCGCCGAATATTTATTCAACGATCTGGGCTATGTGGGATACATAAAAACCGATACATCCCTCATCATCAATACATTGAACGGCGATGTGGTGATCAGGCCTTTCAGCAACCATATCGTTCAAACCAGCTGGCATCCGGCCGGATTTAAGGGTTTTGAAAAGTCCCATGCCGTAATTGCCCGACCGGAATATGTTAACGCAATGGTAGCCGAATCGGACAATGCACTCATTTACGATTTGCCTCAGATTCAGGTGCTGATCAGCAAAAAGCCCCTGAAAATCAGTTATTTCAAGGACGGGAAACCGATTTTGCAGGACGAACGGGGTTTGTTCGCGCGTACTGATGGGTCGGGCATGCGTTTCAGACTCGAGGAAGAAGAAAAACTTTATGGCTCGGGATTCAGAGCCAGCGGCATCAACCTTCGGGGTCGGAAACTTGGACTTTATAACCGGCCTGATTATAATTACCAGTTTGGTGCCGACAACCTTAACTATCAGGTGCCCCTTTTGGTTTCTTCGAAAAAATACATGCTCTTTGTGGACAACCCCCACAAAGCCTGGTTCGATGTGGACTCGAAAAACGACGGTGTGCTCGAGTTTGGCGCAGCTGGTGGACCGATGAATTATTATCTCATAGTTGCAAAGGACTATCCTTCGCTCATGCAGCGCTATGCCGGCCTCACAGGCACCCAGCCCATGCTGCCCCGTTGGGCTTTTGGCAATCTGCAGTCGCGCATGGCCTACCGTACACAGGCCGAAACCGACAGCATTGTAAGGCTGATGATCGAAAACGACTTTCCGATTGATGCGGTAATTATTGATTTCTATTGGTTCGGCGACAGCATACTAGGTCATCTGGGCCGTCTCGACTGGTGGAAACCTTCGTGGCCAGACCCTGAGAAAATGATAGCCGATTTTAAAAGTAAAGGCGTCAAAACAATCCTTATATCTGAGCCTTACATTATCGATAGCCTCAAAAACTGGAAGGAAGCCGACAGGCTTGGCATCCTTGTGCGCGATAGCCTGGGCAGGTCGTATCGCGACAAACAGTTCTATTTCGGCACAGGTTCGCTCATTGATATTTTCAAGCCTGAAGCCCAGCAATGGCTCTGGAAGCAATACCGTAAGCAGTTCGATCAGGGTGTGGCGGGTTTATGGGGCGATTTGGGCGAACCCGAAAGCCATCCTTCCGATATCGTCCACGTTTGGGGCAAAGCCGACGAAGTGCACAATATCTACGGACACTACTGGACTAAGGCTATCTGGGACAACTTCCGCCGCGATTTTCCCGACCGTCGATTGTTTTTCCTGGCCCGAAGTGGCTTTGCAGGCACCCAGCGCTATGGTATTGTGCCCTGGAGCGGCGATGTCAGCCGAAGCTGGGGCGGCCTGAAGGCACAATTGCCCGCCATGCTCAATATGAGCCTTTCCGGATTACCCTATATGCATTCCGATGCCGGCGGATTTGCCACAGGCACCAAGGATGATGAGCTTTACACCCGCTGGTTGCAGTTTTCGTCTTTTACGCCCATTCTCAGGCCGCATGGTTCAACCATCCCTTCCGAGCCGGTTTATTTCAGCCAGAAAACCCAAAACATTGTAAGACGTTTCATGAAGCTTCGCAATGAGCTGCACCCATACATTTACACCGCTACCTGGAAAAACAGCCTCAGCGGAATACCCATCACCAGGCCGTTGTTTTTTCATCATCAGGAAGATGAGCGCTTTGCTTCGTATTTCGATGCATACTATTTTGGCGATGATATCCTCGTGGCCCCTATCACCGAGCCCGGGGTGAAAACAACAATGGTGGAGCTTCCTTCAGGCGTTTGGTACCACTTCTGGACAGGGCAACGTGTTAACGGTGGCCGACGCGTACAGGTGCAAACCGGTGAGGAAACCATACCCGTTTTTGTGAAAGCCGGCAGCATTATCCCACGCGTTGAACCATTCAATACCACCGACCAGTACTGTTCGCGAAAGCTTTATCTGCATGCTTATCTTCCGGGATCAGGACTTCCTTTTAGCGGGCTGATGTTCGATGACGACGGAGCAAGCTTCGGCACCTATGAGTCAGGAGCTTACGAATTGCTAAAATTCGAAGGCCAGCAGGGCGTTGCGCAGTTAAGTCTCATACTCTCACGTGAAGGCCAGGGCTGGGCAGGTATGCCTGAGTCGAGGCTTGTTGACCTCATTTTGTATGGCCAGATTAAAACCATACGCGAAGTGCGCTTTGGTGAAACTGAGCTGCGCAAACTCGATCGCAGGCAGCAGGCACAACCCGTTCCGGGTTTCTGGCAGGATGAAGAAGGACTCTGGCATATCAGGTTTATCTGGTTTGGTAACGATAACATATTAAATATTAAATAATTAAAATAACCAAAACGCTCAACAATGAAAAGAAACATGTTGCAGGCCCTCGCTTTATTGCTTACTGTAATTGTACTCGGCATTTCGTTCTGGTCGTGCAAAGGCACAAAAAACACCGCCGAAGCCAAATCAAAACCCTTCTCACAGGTTGTAACGCCCGAGTGGGCCAAAAACGCCGTGATTTATGAGGTGAATACCCGACAGTATACTCCCGAAGGCACATTCAAGGCCTTTGCCAATCATTTGCCCCGTCTAAAAGAGCTTGGTGTTGACATTCTATGGTTCATGCCCATCCATCCCATAGGTGTCGAAAACCGAAAAGGAAGTCTTGGCAGCTATTATTCTGTGAAAGACTACAAAGGAGTGAATCCTGAGTTCGGCACTTTTGAAGATTTCAAGCTATTGGTCGAAGAGGCACATAAGCTTGGCTTCAAGGTAATTCTTGACTGGGTAGCCAACCATACAGCCCACGACCACCCCTGGACGGTGGAACACCCGGAATGGTATAACCGGGATGAAAACGGACAAATCCTTTCGCCTTTCGATTGGACAGATGTTGCCGACCTGAACTACGACGATAACCCAGCATTGTGGGATGCCATGATCGATGCGCTCAAGTTTTGGGTAGCAGAAGCAAATATCGACGGTTACCGTTGCGATGTGGCTGGTATGGTGCCAACGGCTTTCTGGGAAAAGGCGCGCACTGAGCTCGATGCCATCAAGCCAGTGTTTATGCTTGCGGAAGACGAGGGTCAGCGCGATCTGATGATCAAAGCCTTCGATGCCAACTATGCATGGGAATTTCATCACATCATGAACAAGATTGCCAAAGGCGAAAAAACGGCCGAAGATGTATGGACCTACTTTGCCAAAGAGGACACACTTTTTGCTCCCACAAGCTATCGGATGATGTTTACCTCCAACCACGACGAAAATTCATGGAACGGCACCGAATTCGAACGCATGGGCGAGGGGGCCAGAACTTTTGCTGTAATGACCTACACCATACCCGGCTTTCCATTGATTTACAACGGTCAGGAGGTGGGACTTGACCACCGCTTGTTGTTCTTCGAAAAAGACCTTATCGATTGGAGTAAGGGAGCAGAATACACGTCGTTCTACACCAATCTCAACCGCATCAAAAAGGAAAACGAGGCGCTGTGGAATGCTGCCAATGGTGGTTCGTTCGAGAAGCTGGAGAGCAGTAAACCCAAAGAAGTGCTTTCATTTGTACGTCAGAAGGGCGACAACCGCATTGTGGTGCTGTTGAACCTCACCCCACAGGAACAAGCACTTACGCTCTCGGATAAGAACTTCCCTGGCACTTTCATCGACCTGCTTAGCGGCGAAGTGCATGAGATTGCAGTCGGACAGGAGATCGTGCTGCCAGCCTGGGGCTACTGGGTGATGAAGTAAACCAAAGTTTGAAAAATTAAAATGAACACCGGTCTCAGGCGCGAGGCCGGTGTTTTTGATTTGATCGATATCAAATAGCAAAAAGTATTCCTCAATCAGACGTTTTGTTATTGTACTGAATTGATTTCAGGCTCGGTCAATTGTTGAAAAACAGGCGTAAAGCAATTAACGTCAACCCGTTACATTCCCCAGGTTTCGCGGTCGAGGCTGCGGTAGTTGATGGCCTCGGCAAGGTGTTCGGAGCGGATGTTGCTGCTTTGATCAAGGTCGGCAATGGTGCGTGCCACTTTCAGGATTCGGTCGTAGGCTCGGGCCGAAAGGCTCAGGCGCTCCATAGCATTTTTAAGTAGGCTGCGGCCGGTGTCGTCGATATCGCAATACTGGCTCAGCATCTTGCTGGTCATCTGGGCGTTGGCAAAAACTTTCGGATGACCTTTGAAACGGTCTTCCTGTAATTTTCGGGCATGCATTACCCTTTCGCGAATGATGCTGCTAGGTTCGCCAGTGCTGCGGTTGGCTAGGTCTTTGAAAGGAACAGGAACCACCTCCACATGCAGGTCGAT
>DAIOUP010000113.1:0-6477 GCA_036759465.1 Bacteroidales bacterium | reverse complement strand
GGTTGCGGGTTACGGGTTACGGGTTACGGGTTGCAGGTTGCGGGAGTTGAAATGGAGGAGAGGATGTGAAGATGTCCAACATACGCTTCGAAGGACAAAAATTATCGCTAAACGACATAACAAACGACAAGGCCTTCCAAATTTTGAATCTTTGAATTTTGAATCCTGAATTTCTCAATCATGACCACCCGCATACGAACCCTCATCATCGAAGACGAAGAGCCAGCACGCAACCTGCTTCGCAGCTTTCTGACCCAAATGCCCGAGATAGACCTCATTGGCGAATGTTCTGATGGCTTTCAGGGCCTCAAAAGCATTCAGGATCTTCAGCCCGATCTGATTTTTCTCGACATCCAGATGCCCAAGCTTACCGGTTTTGAAATGCTCGAACTGCTCGACACTCTGCCCGAGGTGGTATTTACCACAGCCTATGATGAATTTGCCATTAAAGCCTTCGAGCTCAATGCGGTGGACTACCTGATGAAACCTTTTGCCCGTCAGCGCCTGCGTCAGGCGGTGGAAAAGGTAATCGACCGCTTTAAAATGAAACAAAGCAACCAGGGCGGTGTGGAAAAGCTCATCCATCAGATGAACGAAACGGACAAACCGCTCGAGCGCATTGTAGTGAAAAGTGGGAGCAAGATACACGTGCTTCCTCTTGAAGACATACAACAAATTGAGGCACAGGACGATTACGTGATGATTCACACCCCGGCCGGACGTTTCATGAAAAAGGAAACCATGCAACGCCTTGAGGCACAGCTCCCGCAGGATCAGTTCATTAGGGTGCACCGCTCATTTATCGTCAACATCAACCAAGTGCAACGTATCGAGCAGTATGGCAAGGAAAGCTACCTCCTTATCCTTAAAAACGGCAGCGAGGTAAGTGTAAGCAAAAGCCGCATCAAAGACCTCCGGCGAGAGTTTGATTTTTAGCATGGTAGTGATTTATTGATTCACCAAAGAGAACACAGAGAGCACAGAGACAAAATCAACTCTGTGTCCTCCTTGCCCTCCGTCGTGGTGAAATGACAAACAAAATCAAGCTCTGAGGCAAAGTATCTTTTTACCCACAGAGAACACAGAGAGCACAGAGACAACATCAACTCCGTGTCTTCTGTGCCCCCATGGTGAAATAAAACTAAACTCCGTGTCCTCCGTGCCCTCCGTAGTGAGAAAAACTAAGTGCAATTCATAGCGAGAAAATTATTTTACCAAGAAGAGTAATTCATAGTTAGCTAATGAGGTTTTAACCCAAATCATGCAATTAAAAATATCTGCATAGGGGATTAGATTTAAGATCAGTGAATTACCTTTGATATCAAAGGCACCAAAAATGTGAAAGGAATTCTAGCGCACACATTATAGTGATAAAGAGGTTACACCATGGGGTGGATTGCTGTTGGTCAAACAGTTTTACGGCCGAATGGGTATGGGTAAAATGCTTCGTTCATTACCCTTTCTTGAAAGGGGTAGCGGGCGTGGATTGGAGCATAGCGAGATTGTTGAGAGTTTTCTGGTTAGCATCATATTGGGTGCTAACAACTGCAGTTCATCCTCACGGTTGGGGTATGATAAGGTAGTCAAGGAAATGTTTGAGTGGAAGCGAGGTATGCCAAGCCAGAGCACCTTGTCGCGATTTTTTCCAAAGTATGATGGAGCAGCGTCGGATGAGATATTTGCCAGGCTCAATCAGTGGTGGTGTGGGAATCTTGGCTACAGGAACATGACCTTGGATGTTGACAGCACAGTTATTACCCGTTTTGGGGATCAGGAGGGAGCCGAGTTGGGCTATAATCCACGCTACAAGGGACGTAAGTCGCACCATCCGATTCTTGCCTTTTTGGCTGAGCCAAAGATGGTGGTCAATTCGTGGATTAGGGCAGGGAATTGTGCCAGCAGCACGGAGTTTGAGGAGTTTCTGGAAAACACCTTTGAGATGATACCCCGTGAACAAATCAGTTTGCTTAGGGGGGATAACGGATTTTGCAGCAACAAGATATTCAACTACCTTGAGGACAAGAGCCTTGACTACATTATCTCAGCGCCCATGAAGGCAGGGTTAGTAGATGCTATCCTTTCGCAGCGTCGGTGGCTGACCACCGCGGTCAAAGGGATAGATGTTTGCTCGATAACCTACAGGGCAAGAGGCTGGAGCAAAGCCAGACGCGTTGTTGTGGTGCGCATGGACAGTGCAGTTCTGCCTCAATGCAAAGGGAAGACACTTTTCAGCGAGCAGGACGACTATCTGCGGTACAGATACAAGGCTTTGGTATCCACCACTACCTTGTCTGATGAATTGGTATGGAAGACATATAATCAGAGGGCAGATGCCGAGAATCAGATCAAGGAGCTTAAATATGAGTACAACATAGCAGGATTCAACTTTCACAGTGAATGGGCTACTGAGTTTGCCTTTCGGTGGGTTACGGTGGCCTACAACCTGATGAGTTACGTGCGTAACACCATCCTGGTCAGCAAGGTAAATAACAGATTATCAACTACCAGATACAATTGCATTGCAATTGCGGCTTACCTGACCACCAATTCAAGACGAAAGACACTCGTCTTGTCAGCCAACGGCAAAAAACGTGATTACCTTGAGGGTCTTTTCCAGAGAATAGATCAATTCAAACCGCCAAATATTGAATCAATTGCATAATCTGGGTTTAATAAAACTAAAATACTATAGTGAAATGAAATTAGGATTGTCGGTAAAATTCTAACAATTAATTTTAGTGCATACGCTGGTAATCCGGTAATTAAGATGCGGCCAATAAAATTGCAACCGTGAAAACTGTTGTTTCAAGGCACACTAAATATGCAAATTCAATTTTTTGATATTAAATAGCTCAAAAAAACATCAAAGAATTGTGTAAGGATGTTTCAAGTGCAAGATGCCCACAATCTGTACTCAGGCTTGTTTGATGACAAGCCATTGAAATACCAGATCAATATCGGAAAATCTGCGAATTATTTCACCTAAATAAGCTAAAAACCCCGCTGGGCAAAGTTCCCAACGGGGTGTTCAGCTTCATGTTGATGGCATTTGGACGGGCGCTGCCGGCAGAAGATTAATACCGGTAGTGCTCCGGCTTGTAAGGTCCTTCCACCGGAACACCAATGTAAGCAGCCTGCTCGGGTGTCAGCTTGGTGAGTTTCACCCCAATATGCTCCAGATGTAGGCGGGCAACTTCTTCGTCGAGGTGCTTGGGCAGGCGGTAAACATCTACCGGATACTTTCCGCGGTTCTTCCAAAGATCGATCTGTGCAAGGGTCTGGTTTGTAAACGAATTGCTCATCACAAAGCTGGGATGCCCTGTGGCGCAGCCAAGGTTCACCAGGCGACCTTCGGCCAGAATAAAGACGCTGTTGCCTGTAGGGAAGGTATATTTGTCAACCTGAGGCTTAATATTCATGTGCACTACATCCGAAGCACTGTTCAACCGATCCATCTGGATTTCGTTGTCAAAGTGGCCGATGTTGCACACAATGCTCTGGTCTTTCATCCGGCGCATGTGCTCCAAGGTAATCACATCCTTGTTGCCGGTGGCCGTGACAAAAATGTTACCAATCTCGAGCGCATCTTCAATATTGGTTACCTCATAGCCTTCCATGGCGGCCTGTAGCGCGCAGATGGGGTCGATCTCGGTGACGACTACTCTGGCACCGTAAGCCCTCAGCGAACGTGCCGAGCCTTTACCCACATCGCCAAAACCAAGCACAACACACACCTTTCCTGCCAGCATCACATCGGTGGCGCGTTTGATGCCGTCGGCCAGCGACTCACGGCAACCATATAGGTTGTCAAACTTGGATTTTGTAACTGAGTCGTTTACGTTGATGGCCGGTACCAAAAGCTTGCCGGCCTCTTTCATTTGATACAAGCGGTGAACGCCCGTGGTAGTCTCTTCCGAAACACCTGCCCAGCTTTCAACAGTGCGATGCCAATGCTGAGAATCGGCTTCGAATGTTTCATGCAAAGTTTTCATGAAAGCAGCCTCCTCGGCATTGGAGGTCTTTTCGTCAAGCAGAGCCGGATTGCGTTCGATGTCGTATCCTTTATGGATCATAAGCGTGGCATCGCCGCCATCGTCAACCACAAGGTGAGGGCCAAGACCATCTTCGAAGGTTAGGGCCTGCTTTGTGCACCACCAGTACTCTTCGAGGGTTTCGCCCTTCCAGGCAAATACCGGGATGCCGGCTGCGGCAATAGCTGCTGCGGCATGGTCCTGCGTTGAAAAAATATTGCAGCTGGCCCAGCGCACCTCCGCGCCAAGCTCAACTAAGGTTTCAATGAGCACCGCCGTCTGAATGGTCATGTGCAGGCTGCCCGAGATACGAGCACCTTTCAGGGGCTTCTCCTTGCCAAATTTTGCGCGGAGCGACATCAGCCCCGGCATTTCCTTTTCGGCAATTTCTATTTCCTTGCGGCCCCATTCGGCCAGCCTGATGTCGGCTACCTTGTAGCGGAGATCAATGTCGGTTTGAATATTCTGCATGTAGATTCCTAATTGCTAATGTATTGGATTTGCCGGCAAAATTACATGTTTTACCATCACGCCTAATCAACGAAGCAGATTAAGCTTTGTTCAATTCGGCAAAAAAGCACCTCATAGTTTTTTAAATTTTGTTGTTCTATCGATGTTTGGATGCAAAAACAATTATTTTTGCCCCAACATCAATCCCTCCCTTAATCAGCTGAGGCATTGATTTATAAAGAAGAGCGGAGAGATTAGGCTCTTTGAAGCTCTAGCAACCTTCCCTCCGGGGAGTGGTGCTAAAACCTAATCCCGAATGGGCGCAAGCTCAGGCGAGGAGATTATAAATTAAATGTTGGAACGTCATGTGTGCTGAACATTCAAAGCTCAATAAGGTTTAATCGGCCGGAACCACCGGTTTTTATGCCTTTTTGCATACGCCGCGTCAGGCGCATGACATAAAATGCTATATATGAATCAATTGAAACAAAATTTAAGCGAACTCATCCGCCACAAGGTGCTGGTACTCGACGGCGCCATGGGCACCATGATACAGCAATGCCGGCTCGAAGAGGCCGACTATCGCGGAAGTCGGTTTGCCAACCACAAACATAACCTCAAGGGCAACAACGACCTGCTCTGCCTCACCAGGCCCGACATAATACTGGCCATTCACCGGCAATACCTCGAGGCGGGGGCGGACATTATCGAAACCAACACCTTCAATGCCACCAGCATCTCGCAGGCCGACTATGGCATGCAGTCCCGGGTGCGGGAGATCAATCTGGCAGCTGCCAGAATTGCCCGGCAGGCAGCCGACGAGTTTACATCCCAAGACCCATCGAAACCCCGGTTTGTGGCAGGTGCCATGGGGCCAACCAACAAAACCGCCTCCATGTCGCCCGAAGTGAACGACCCTGGCTATCGGGCAGTTACCTTCGACGATCTGGCCGAAGCCTACTACGAGCAGGCAGCAGCCCTCATCGAAGGCGGGGCCGATGCACTGCTGGTAGAAACCATTTTTGACACACTTAACGCCAAAGCTGCACTTTTTGCCATACAACGACTTCAGGAAGAGCTTGGCCGAAAGCTTCAGGTAATGGTTTCGGGCACCATTACCGATGCCAGCGGACGTACACTTTCGGGGCAAACCGTTACGGCATTTCTGCACTCGCTTGCCCATGTCGACCTACTCAGCATAGGATTGAACTGCGCTCTGGGCGCCAAAGAAATGCGGCCTTATCTGGAAGAGCTTGCACAGCATGCACCCTTTGCCGTGAGCGCCTACCCCAATGCAGGGCTACCCAATCAGTTTGGTGCCTACGACGAAAGTCCGGAAGTGATGAGCGCCCACATCCACGATTTTCTTGAGCACCGCTTTGTGAATGTGGTCGGAGGCTGTTGCGGCACCACCCCTGCCCACATCAGGCGCTTTGCCCAGCTGGCACAAAAAGCCAAACCCCGGCCTTTACCCGACAGAAAAAAGTGGGAGGGCGAAACGGTGGTCACCGGACTCGAACCCCTGCGCATCAGCCGCGAGTCGAACTTCATCAATGTGGGCGAACGCACCAATGTGAGCGGCTCGCGCCTGTTTGCCAGGCTGATACGCGAGAAAAAGTACGAAGAGGCCCTAAGCATTGCACGTCATCAGGTGGAAGGCGGAGCACAGATGATTGACGTGAATATGGACGATGCCCTGCTGGATGCCAGAGAGGAGATGGTACGTTTTCTGAACATCCTCATGTCCGATCCCGAGGTGGCCCGTTTGCCCGTGATGATCGACTCGTCGCGATTCGAAGTGATCGAAGCAGGCCTTAAATGCCTGCAGGGCAAGGCTGTGGTCAATTCCATCAGCCTCAAGGAAGGCGAGGAAGTCTTTAAAAAGCAGGCCCGCACCATTTTGAACTACGGAGCGGCAGTGATTGTGATGGCATTCGACGAGCAGGGCCAGGCCGACACCTTCGAACGCAAAATTGAAATATGCAGCCGCGCTTAC
>DAIOUP010000112.1:0-6478 GCA_036759465.1 Bacteroidales bacterium | reverse complement strand
ACCCTACACTGATCAATGTTAGCGGCCTCGACTTCGATAGCCAGGGCAATCTTTGGGTGGCTAATACCGGAACCACCAACCTGCTTTCGGTGCGCAAAACCAATGGCGAGTGGCGATCCTATTTTCTGGGTTCAAATTCCAGTGGTGTCGACATTGGCAATATGATTGTCGACCGAAACAGCTACAAATGGATACTGCGCCGCAGCGACGGTAAAATCATTGTTTTCAACGACAACAACACGCTCGACAATACGGCTGACGACCAAACGCGCATCCTCACCGGATCGCAGGGCACAGGCAATATTGTGGGCAATTCGGTCTTTTCGCTTATGGTCGATCTCGACGGGGCCGTTTGGGTGGGCACCGACAAAGGTCCTGTAGTGTTTTATAACACCTCGCGCATTTTCCAAAGTGGTCAAAACTACGATGGTATTCAAATTCTTGTGCCGCGCAACGATGGCACCGGACAAGCCGACTACCTGCTGGGCAGTGAGAAAATCCTCAGTATGACAGTGGACGGGGCCAACCGTAAATGGTTCGGCACCGAAAACGGCGCCTTCCTCATGTCGAAGGATGGCCTGGAACAGATTCATTATTTCAATACCGAAAACAGCCCGCTGCTCTCCAATACCGTAAACAGCATTGCTATCACCGAAGAGGGCGAGGTGTTTTTTGGTACCCCTGCCGGCATCATCTCCTATCGCAGCAGCGCCACCACCCCGACCGATGTCATCAGTGATGTGTATGCCTTTCCAAATCCTGTGCGGCCCGAATACGAAGGCCCAATAGCTGTGAAAGGGCTCGTGCGCGATGCCATTGTTAAATTTACCGATATGTCGGGCAATTTGGTGTTTCAAACCCGCTCGCTGGGCGGCCAGGCCATCTGGCACGGCCGTAATATGGCCGGACAGCGTGTGCAGCCGGGCATCTACCTTGTGTTTATCAGCGACAACAGCGGCTACGACACCCTGGCCACCAAAATCATGCTCATGCGCAAACCATGACCGACCACGCCCGGGGCATCGTACTGCAGCAACTGCGCTACGGCGACAGCAGCCTGATTGTAAAACTCTACAGCGAGCAGCATGGGCTGCTGACCTTTATGGTAAAGGGCGCTTTCGGACGAAAATCACGTTTTAGGCCTGCCCTTTTTCAGCCCCTCAGCATGCTGGAGTTTGTAGCATCAGTCCAGCCAAACAAAGACTTTCAATACTTTACCGAGGTAACAGTCGAAACGCCTTACCACAGCATTCCGCTCGATGTGCACAAGAGCACTATGGCCCTTTTTCTGGCCGAACTGCTCTCGAAAACCCTCGTCGAACAAGGACCGAACCCCATGCTGTTTGGTTTTCTGCACAGCAGCTTGCAATGGCTCGACCTTCAACGTGAGCATTTCGCTGATTTTCACTTGTTCTTTATGCTCGAACTCAGCCGTTTTTTGGGCTTTTATCCTCGTCTGCAGGCCGAAGCAGGCTGGCAGGTGTTCGATCTGCTCGACGGTAGCTTCAGGGTACAGCCGGCCGGGCTCAGCTATTACCTCGAATTCGACGAAGCCCAACAGTTCAGGCAGCTGGCCCTAACCAAGCTCGAAAACCTCGCCGGACTGAAACATACGCTGTCCCAGCGCCGCCGCATGCTCGATATTATCATTCTTTACTACCAGCTGCACCTGCCAATATTCAAAGGACTGCAATCGCACGAGGTGCTGCGCACGGTGCTGGGATGATTTCAGGGACACGGGATTGGTTGCGGGTTACTAGTTGCGGGACAAGAGGAGAATTCAAAGATTCAATATTCAATAATTCATTGGTTTTCCAAATTTAATGATCCGATTTGTGGCTTACGGCTGCTCACTTTCAACTTTTGTCTTGGTTCTTCTTCCTTGGCTCTTTTTCAAGGATGGAGATTAGTTTATGGGTTAGGGATAGCGGGTTGCGGGGGTCGAACAGTGTTCGGTGAACGATGGAAAGTGAACCCCAAAAACCATACATTTGTCCAAACACCTGAGCTTATGCAACGATATCTGATTCTTTCCTGCTTGATGATACTAAGTTTGGCGGGCTTTGCCCAGAAGGCCATGCCCGAAGAGCGTCCGCCTTACGTGCTGGTGGTGCATGGAGGTGCTGGTGCCATGGAGTGGGAAAACATGTCCGACGAAGCCCGCCGTGGCTATGAAGCCGGCTTGCTCGAGGCTTTGTCCGCCGGCGAGGAGGTGCTGAAAAAGGGAGGCACCAGCATTGATACCGTGGTGGCCGCCATTACCCGTCTTGAAGACAACCCGCTGTTCAACGCAGGACGAGGTGCCGTGTACAACGAAGCCGGCCACATTGCCCACGACGCCAGCATCATGGAAGGCAAACAGGGCAAAGCTGGAGCAGTGGGCATGGTAGGCATTATTAAACATCCCATACTCGCTGCCAAAGCCGTGATGGACGACGGCCGCCATGTGTTTCTGGTAGGTCGCGGGGCCGAGCTGTTCGCCTCCTCCAAAGGGGTTGATACTGTTTCGCCCGACTACTTTTACACCAAAGAACGCCACGACGCCTGGGAAAAAACACGCAAAACCCGCCTCGAACGCGAGTTTCCGCTGCAGCCCAAAGGCACAGTAGGGGCTGTGGCCCTTGACATGAACGGCAACCTGGCCGCCGGCACTTCCACCGGAGGCATGCACTACAAACGCGTTGGTCGCCTGGGCGACTCACCGGTGATTGGTGCAGGTACCTGGGCCGACAACAACAGTTGCGCCGTTTCGGCCACCGGACATGGCGAATATTTCATCCGCAATACCGTGGCCAGCGATATCAGCGCCCGCATGAAATACCTTGGCCAAAGCCTTCAGGAAGCTGCCAATGAAGTGGTTATGGTCAGGCTGGCTACCCTCGACGCCGGTGGAGGCATCATAGCCGTTGACCGCAAAGGCAATATCGCCATGCCCTTCAACACAGCTGGCATGTTTCGCGGCTATGTGCGCGCCGGCGAAAAGCCCTATGTGGCCGTATCGAAAGAAAAATAGTTGACCAACAGCTAAGCACTTTTTGCAAGGCTTTGTTATATTTGCAACCTCGTTGCATTTAAAACATCCTTGCATGTCAGAAGCTCGCGAAATCCTGCGTCAACACATGCTCAAGCGCACCAGCTGCCGCGAGGGTATTGTGTCGCTTATGCTCGAGACTGAGCACGCTCTTTCGGAGCACGAAATACGTGACCGTTTGGCCTCCTCCTATGACCGCACAACTTTTTACCGCTCGTTTAAAACGCTCGAAGAGACGGGTATCATCCACAAAATCGTGCTCGACAGCCAGAAAGTGCGCTACGCCATCGCCCGAAGGGGCTACATCAACAGCCATGCCCACTTTCATTGCAATTCCTGCAGCAGTGTGCGTTGTCTGGGTTCGGCCAGCATTCAGACAGTGGAGCTTCCTGAAGGATACAGGGCTTCGGAAACAGAAGTGATTGTTCACGGCATCTGCCGCAAATGCACCGAAAATGTAAAATCCTGAAATTGAACCGCAAAGTACACACTACCTGGCTGGCGCTTGCATTGTTTGTTGCACCTCTGATTTATCAGAGTCTGCACCACTTGGTTCATCTCACCGATGAGCAACATTGCTATGGGGTGTGCCAAACCAGGCCGCCCGACCGCAGTAAGCTCCACTTTGCTGCGTCGGCTCAATGCGCAGTGTGCGAATACGAGCTAATTCTCCCAGGCCAAACTGAAAATCAGGTTGAAATTCCCGATATTACTCCAATTTATTTTGCTTATAGCCAGTTAATTACTATCGTTCTTTATCAGCAGGCTGCCGGCAAAGAGGCTATACGCGGCCCGCCACAGACCCAATAACATCTGCTTTTGAATTTTAGTTTTCAGCATATCCGGCAGGGTGTGTTTGAGGGTCAATGCATTGTAATGTTTAACTCTTGATCAGAAAATATTTCATATTTACAGCTTTGTGGCTGTATTCCATACTGCTGTCGGGTCAGCAGTCCGGCCTCAGATTGCGCATCACCGATGCCTTTGGCGAGGTCTTGCCCGGGGCCGTGGCAGTGCTACATCCCCCCAAGCAAGCAGCGGTGGCCGATGGAAGCGGAATAGCTGTTTTCAACGGTTTGACTGCCGGTAAATACACGCTCGAAGTTTCCTTTTTGGGCTATGAGACTTATACCACTGATTTACTGCTTCCCTTTTCAGGCGCGTTTACCATACGGCTTGACCAAAGGCAGATGAACCTTCAGGAGGTGCGCGTTATCGCCTCCGGAACCCGCATGGAAAAGCCCTCTGTGATATTGCCTTCCGATGCTGTTAGTCAGGCATTTGTACGAAAGTTTTATGCCGGCAGCCTTGCTGCCTCGCTGGAGCGCTTGCCCGGGGTTAGCAGCATACAGATTGGAGCGGGCCAGTCGAAACCGGTGATACGCGGTTTAGCCTTTCACCGTATTCTGGTGGTAGAAGATGGCATGCTGCACGAAAGCCAGCAATGGGGCGAAGAGCATGGCCTGGAGATCGATGCGCTGGGTGCTGGCAAGGTGGAGGTCATTCGCGGTCCTTCGTCGGTTCGCTATGGTTCGGATGCCATCGGTGGTGTGTTGAACATCGTTACGATAGCAGCACCCGAAAAGGATGGCTTATCCGGCCAATTCACCGTGCATGCATCCAGCGTGAACCAACAGATGGGTCTGAACGGCCTGCTGCAATGGAGAGAAGGACGAAGCTGGGCATATGCAGGACTGGGCTGGCGCGATGCGGCCGACTATCGCGTCCCGGCCGGCAATGTGGATGTTTACAACTTCCGCATTCCGCTTCGCTATGGCCGTTTGCGCAATACAGCGGGCATGGAACGCAGCTTCAGGGCAGGCTATGGTTTTGGCCGCGGCCGCTGGGACCATCTGTTTAGGCTGAGTGCCATCAACAGCAAGCAAGGCTTTTTTGCCCATGCCCACGGCATTGAGCCCCGCAGCGTGGATACCTTGTTGCACGACCAATCCCAGCGCGACATCCAATATCCCTTTCACGAGGTACTTCACATGAAACTTATCGGCCAATCGCGGCTCAGCCTGCCTGCGGGCAGTTTGCAACTTATGCTAGGCTACCAGAAAAACCTGATGGAAGAGCGCAGCGCCTATATGAGCCATGGTTTTATGCCTCCGGTGTTGCCGCCAGAACGAACGAAACATGCCGACCTTGAGAGGCATTTTGTCAGAGATGCTGTTTCGGCTGAAGCCCTCTGGCAGCAAAACCTGAAATCGTTCAACTGGAGCGCGGGTCTTGCTGCTGCATCGGTGCAAAACCGCATCGGGGGTTGGGCTTTCATTTTTCCGGGTTACCACTCACAAAACATTGGCCTGTTTTCACTTATAGACGTGCAACTGAGGCCGGGACACCTTTTGCAGGCCGGTTTGCGCCTCGATGGTTCGGCTTTGTATATTGCAGGCTATCGCGATTGGTTTACTTCGCCCGGCAGCGTTTTTGTGCAACGTGCGCATGACCTTAGCCGCCGCTACCTGAGCCTGAGCTGGTCGGGCGGATATAGTCTTACAAAAGGTCGTTGGTCGTTAAAAGCCAATACAGGCAAAAGTTTCCGGTTGCCCACCGCGGCCGAACTGGGCGCCAATGGTGTCAACTATCACCAGTTTCGCTTCGAGCAGGGCAATGCCCAATTGAGGCCCGAAAGCTCATACCAGTTCGACCTTTCTGCCGAATGGCGAAACGCTCGTTTGGCTGTCGAAGTGAGTCCGTTCGTGGCGTGGTCACCTAATTACATCTACCTCAATCCCACGGCAGAACACGACTACCTGTATGGCAACGGCAACCAGAAGTATGTGTACACCCAGGCAAAGGTGCTCAGGGCCGGTGGCGAACTGCACCTGCACTACGGCCTTAGCGAAACACTTGTAGCCGGAATGATGCTCGAAACGCTTTACAGCCGTCAGCTTTCTGGCCCCAAGAAGGGTTTTGGCATGCCACTAAGTCCGCCCGCCTCCGGCCTAATCAACCTGAACTGGTCGCCTAAAACAGCTTTTCCCCTTGAGCTGGCTGCCGATTTGGTACTAACTTCTGCTCAAAAGCGCATTGTTCCGCCCGAAGCACCTACGACGGGCTGGTACACCATCAACCTGAGGGCAAACGCGTTGATACATTTTCTAAACCAGCCACTTGAACTGAGCGTACAGCTGAACAACCTCAGTAACAACATCTATTTTAATCATTTGAGCTACTACCGCCGCATCAACCTGCCCGAAGCAGGCCGCAATGTGATGATGGTAGCCAGAATTCCTTTTTAAAACAAGAATTAGTCATTTAAAAACTAAGTAGTTATGAAAAAAATATTTCCTTTTGGCGTACTCCTCATCTTTGCAACCCTCGTGATTTCGTCTTGCAAAAAAGACACCCAACCTCCAAGGATAAAAAGCCTTCAAATCGGCTACGACAACAGCGGACAGGTGGTAGCCGGCACCGAGCTGCACCTGGAAGCCGAAATAG